>JAILGA010000114.1 GCA_024697225.1 Lachnospiraceae bacterium | reverse complement strand
TGAGCTTCCTGAATCTCCCGTTTTTGACGATCCTGCCGTCCTTAAGGAATCTGTCAACCGTGAAGTGGCCGCCATTCTAAAGCTCCTTCGTCCCGAGGAACGCGAACTCCTCACCATGCGTTATGTTCTCGAACTAAACTTCAAGGAGATCGGCGACATACTCGGCATCTCACAGGCTTCAGCCACAGAGCGCCACAGACGGCTTATCGCCAAATGCCGCAAAATCGAAGAGGGAAAATCCCTCTCCGATTTTATCTGATAATACTTTCAACAGACATCATCCGGCTGATCAGCCGCCCATAGGGGCGGGACCCATGCTGTCAGCCTTTTCTTTTGCGGCAAGCGATTTCTTTTTGTCTTCCTTTCGTTTAACGACACCCTTTTCGATCTCGGCTTTTTTTGCATCCTTTGCGGCAGTCTGCGGTTTATCGCTTTGGGCTGCCGCCTCGAGCTCCTCCACGGCTGTTCTGTCAAGCTTCACGCCCTTATGCTTTACAGTTTCATTTTGACTTACGGTACCCTTTGCCTCTGTCTGCTTCACGGTCGACGGTGAACTGCCTATGCTCTTAAGATCCTTCAGTGCTTCGGGATCAATGGCGGTTGATGCTTTTTTATCACCCGCACTGCTCTGGGGAACTCCCTGAGATCTGACTCCCGCAGGGCTCGTTCCCAGTGTCTTCTCCCTGCTTGCGGAAAAACCCTGTGCTTTTGCCTCGGCAACCGCCTTCCTCGCCTCCTCCTGGGCATTCAGCATGTCTGCTTTCATCATGGCCTTCCGCTCGGCATCAAGTTCCTTCTGCCTTCTTCTCGGCTCGACAACTCCCTTCTGCCACATCGCTTTTGCGATATTGAACATGCCGGATATCATAATATTCAGAAGATCTAACGGTGTCTTTTCCTGAGCCATGGTTATACCCCCTTATTGTTCACTGTCATCCGTAAGCAGATCGGTCGCAATATCCTTTTTGTTTCCGCCCTCAGTCTGATTTCCTGTTTCTTCAGTGTCTGTGCCGGATGCTGTTGAAGATACGTTCTCATCTTCATTATCGATGCCTTCATCGAGGACCGTTTCCTGACCGCTCTCGTCCGTCGCCTTTATGGCGCCTCCGCCCTCTTCCGACAGGTCCACGCTGATACCGTCAAGTGTGCCGTGTTCTTTATAGTATTCACCTATAGCTTCCGTATCATGAAGCTTGTTCTCGTTATCCCCCGAATCATCCTGTACGGCTCCGCCTCCGACATTTCTTATGACATAAGTCATATACTCCTTCCATGTCATATCCTTGTCTGTCAGAAACTCCACCACAACAGGACTTCCCTGATATTCGGAGATGATATCCTCATACATCTTTGTCTGTCTCAAAGCCTCTGAGCGCTCCTTTGCTGTATCGAATTCATTCTCCGACCAGATCTCATACAGTCTGGGATAATCAACATCTATATATTCTTTTACGTTGTGACTCTCATCTTTCACATTGAAAATATACTT
Source organism: Lachnospiraceae bacterium (assembly GCA_024697225.1). GTDB lineage: Bacteria > Bacillota > Clostridia > Lachnospirales > Lachnospiraceae > Butyrivibrio. Next base: position 20,306 of record JAILGA010000114.1, on the reverse strand, counting down.
ACCATTTTCATCTTTTCCGATCCTTTCTTTTTTGTTCAGATATTTTCCGAGCAGAACCTGTTCGGATATGATCAGCCCCTCAAGTTCAAGAACGCTGTTGACATTGGGGATCGCTTCCTCAACACGCTCTGCCCTCTTTTCCTGTACCGACTCTTCTTTCACGCTCTTCCCGTCAAAGAAGGCCAGGAATTCCAGGAATTCCTTCAGCACGGCATCCCTCGATTTCTTGAAATTGTCGGGGTTGATCTTCTCTACGATCTTCAGTGCCACCTCTTCAAGCGTCGGCTTGTTTTCAGCGCCGATGTTTCCGAGCATTTTATCCAATTTCTTCTCAATGTCCTCTATGATCTCCTGCCTGTAGCCCGCGATCTTCAGATTCTCACTGATTTCGGGACCCTCAGTCTGAACGTTGTCTGATTTTGAAGGTTCCGCCGGGCTCTCTACTTTATCCCTGAGATAACTGTATACATCTCCGCCCTCAAGAGCCTTCTCTCTCTCCTTATCCGTACCCTCATAATCACCGATCTTCACCTGCACCTTTTCATGTGCCGATTCGTCAGCCTTCTTGAGTTCGTTTTCCTCATCGGCCGCAGACCCGGAACCGTAGCCGGAGGGCAGCCGGTCAACGGGTTCACCGTTTTCGTAGGTGACACTCATGTTGTCATTTTCCTTGAGCATGGCATCCACACTGCCCTGTTTGGACTCAGGATCATATATCTTCCTGTATGTATTGTATCTTTTGCGCATGGGATTATCAGCTGTATTCGGATATGTCCTTACCAGATCCTCGTTCAGCATTATCTCAACCATGATGTCATAAAGAGAATCCCTGTCCTCCACCTGAGTTAGACGCATCTGCACATTGAGCCAGTAGGCTTCCTTGGGCATACCGAAAAATACTTTACGCGGCATGCCCGTGAGATCACTCACCTGTCTCATGGCGTTTTGCTGTCCAAGGACCATATTCCGGTATTCCTGGAGAAGTTCCCTTGCCGCGTCGCTCACACCCGCCATTCCGACCGAGGAGCACAGTTTCTGAAGCGCCTGCTCATAGGACGTGGAGGAAGGTGAAAACAGCTTGCTCATTTCAGAATAGTCTTCAAGCTCCTCAGCGTTCATGAAGATCTTTTGGGGCTTTCCCTTGCTGTTTACCGTTGTGCGCAGAGGCATTCTTATATAGTCTGATACCATCTGACCAAGCTGAGTCTCAACAGCTGTCTCATATGCCTTGTCGCGCCCTTCATTTCCGAGATCCAGGTTATAGACCTTGGCCCTCGCAAGATCCAGCGGAAAATACTCATACTCAAGCGTGTTAAACCCAAGGACCTTATATATGCCATCATTATTTGCATCCTTAAAGCTCTGATAATAGGAACCTTCCGCGAGCGACACAGTGACCCTCGCACCGGTATTGAAAAGTGAAAGCCCGGAGTCATAAGCCGATATAAGCATCTCATTCATGCCGGTAAGCGTGAAGCTTGATGCGGACTGGAGAGTCCCGACCTTGCTCGAATGAAGGTAATCGCCTATCTCTTCCATCGACACTTCATTTACACCTTCATCGCTTTGTGCGTCATTTCCGGATGAGCCGTTTCCTGTTGCCCCCTCCGCGCGCTGCTCAACTGCCGCGTTGGTGAGGTTGTGAGTTTGCGGGCTGTATCCTGACGAGCTTAAAAGCTCTTCATTTGTCATGTACCAGGTTTTTCGGTTGTCGTTGTTGTTGTAAGTACCTGTTCTAAATGCTCCGCTCCCTCCCAATGCTTCGGGTCCGGAATAGAATTTCACACCCTTTTCAGTGATGAGGACTATCATCTCCTTGCTGCCGTCCTGCCCCGCATAGTAAAGACTTCCCGCATCGGTTGCCTGTCCGTCCACTCCCGAATCCGAAAACAGCGTTCCATCCGGGGTCAGATATATGAGAGACCCGTAGGTCTTATCATTGTTGCTGCTGTCCTTGACGGTCTTTGAATTGTAGAGGACCGCTCCGCTCTTCATCGAATTGTTGGAGGTTCCGTCTATATCTGCCATATCCGCATAACTTACAGAAGATCCCTCCGGAAGCTTCAGTCTGTATGCCGTCGGTATGGTGCCTGCCGGTACGGTTTCAACGATCTTTATCAGATGCTCGGCGATATCCAGTATCTCGCTGATATCATCATCGTTAAAATACTCATCAGTCCTTATGTATGCTTCGACAAAGGCTGCCCAGTTGTCTTTGTCATCCCAGTACTCTTTTTCAAGCTTTTCGGTAAATTCAGGCGGTACTATGATCTCTTCCTCGGCGATCTCCCTCTCTTTTTCCTCTTCTCTTCTTCTGGCGGCTTTCAGCTGCATGGAATAAGCGGTGTGTCCCATAAGGTATTGCAGAAGCTGTTCTTCCGTGCCGTTTCTTACTGATTTAGGCAGTTTTTTAGTATTTTTTATCTTCAGGGCTTCATCAATGACAGCCCTGTCTCCGGCTTCCTTTACCCTTCTTTCTATCTCATCAAGAGCGTCCTGTCGCTCCTTTTTTTTCTGCTCACGGACATCCTCCATCGCCTTCAGGAGAATGTCATTAAATCTCTTTCCCTTCTGTCCCTCCTCTTTGCCGTGATTTTTTACATAATATATCACGGCGGATTCACGGGACTCGACCTTTATTTTGTAGGTCCTGTTCAGTTCCTCGTTCCACTCTGCAACTTCTGTCCTGGCTGTCGGATATTTCTTTATTTCCTGGCCGTCTGCGTCCATAGGTATCTCACAGATACCTGCGACCTTTGTTTTTAATCTGTCGGTTGTTCCTATCCTGACCTCATTGCAGAAGGTCAGCATCTCCACCCTGTCGTCTCCGACAAACGGAGACTCATTTGTATGGGCAAATACATTCCAGCCGCCCATAACCGGCACCATATCGTATTTTTCGAGTTCGCTTATCATACTCCCTGTATCCGTATTCTTATCCCTCAGATACATTCCGAGCATGTTCTCATAATAACTGCCGGCTCCCACATAATGTGCGCGCTTCCAGTTGTTTGTCGATCCCTTGATAAAACTGCTCATTTTATATCTGTTCCAGAAGAACCAGTACCAGCTTTTGCTGTATTTAAATTCTGCACTGACGCTTTTGCCGTTCCAGAGTCTCCGGAAGAACTCAGGCATGCGATCGGACGAATACGTGAATAATTCAGGAGCTTTTATGTCAAAACTGACACCGCGCAGAGAGACATCCGTCAGTACATCCCTAAAACCGGCAAGATTCCAATAAGTACTGCCGTTGTCGTAGAGGGAAACAGAGCTCCACAGTCCCCTTACTCTGCCGAAGATATCGCGCAGCGTTCGTTTCTTCCATCCGTATACGCCGTACCATCCCTTTGTATTCGCATAAAGGCCCGCATACTGGGAAAGACCTCCCTGAAGATTGTTGTACAGAGTATACTCGCCGTCGGATACTTCATATCCGCTGTCTCGGAATGCCGTTATATAATCCAGAAGTTCGGTCGAAGACCGGTACGGATGTCTGAAATAATCCAGATCGATAAGATATGCACTTGTATCATATGAAAGCCGGTTACGGACATTTTTCCATTCATCGTACGAAAAATACAGACCGTCAGGTATGTTGGGAGTCTTAGCTCTTGTGACATCTATCCATCCGCCCACAAAGCCTTTGAGGCTTTCGCCGGTGCTCACAAAAGCGCTGTAATCGTCCGAATAGACATTCAGATCCGGTAATTCCTCAAGACGTCCTCTCGACTTCAGATAATCCGCAAGCGCGGAATATGCATTCAGTGAAACTGTAAGTTCACCAATATAGGCGTTCAGCACCGGACTATTAACCCCGAGCGACATGGCCAGAGACTGTGCTTTAAAGATTTCACTGTTGCTCACATTCCTGCTGTCCGGATCGAACAGACCGCCCTTTATGCTGTCCATGCTCATGAGCAGGCTCAGCTGCTCAGGGTAGATGAACGGTATCGGTGTATCAAGCGGCACTTCACGGTAGGTGATCCTTCCGTCCTCATCCTTCACAAATGCTTTGTAATTACTCCTGTCAGGCAGCGATGATCTGATGATGATACCGTCATTATAATTATTTTGATCATTGATAATTTCGCCGGAATCGGCATTTTCATCCAATGCAGGCAGAACAGTAACAGACTTCGAACAATCTATTGTCTTGCCGTCGTAAGAGAGCCATTCCTCTTTCTGCTTATTCCAGCTGCGGTTATAGGAGATAAGAGGCAGAGATTCATCAAGTTTTGCGGTATAGCAGCTGATAACCCTGTCAAAGACTTTGGCATCCGCATCCCAGGGCGTCGGTTTGTCATATATCATAAATGACAGGTAGGAAATGCCCTGACCGTCCATAACCGCACTCCGCATAAGAATGCTGATATGGTTTTTCTTTGCAAAATCAGAGACACCAAACTCCAATGGTGTTCCCTCGTCGTACGTTTCTCCGGACTGACCCGAAGAATCCGTGATGGTATCCTCCACCTCGCTTAGCAGGTCATCCCTGTCTTTTTTGTCATCGTCACTCATGTCTCCGTCATCGTCAGACGGATTGCTGTCGCCTTCTTTTTTCGTATACAGATCAACTATGGCATTTGCCAGTTCATGCCGCACTAAAGCCCCGACCGCACCGGTAAGCTCCACGTTCCCGTCCTTGTCATATACAGTGATCGCACCCTCCCTGTCTATTACAAAATAGGTCTCGGTGTCCGCCACTTTGCCGCCGTAAGCCCCTGCAAGCATATAATAACCGTCAGATCTGTAGAACTCGGTATCGGCTTCCACAAGATTTCTGTCATATGCCTGTACATCAACCACATGATATACGCGTGTTACGGGGTTGTATCTCATGACAGCCATGGCATCGCAGATTATCCCCTGTGATCTGTCAGGCTGGGGAGAACCGGAAAAATCCGGAGGAAGAGTGCCCTCAGTACCTTTATATGCATATACATCGCTGACCGGAATATAGCACGGCGTTGTATACATATAGAAAAACTCGCCGTTAGACGTATAGTCAAAACAGGCGAAGTCTATCATGTTGTCGGGATGGGACTCCATCCCGGGCAGTATGTAAAACGCCTCCGTGCCGCCTATGTCATATTTCTTCGTTGAAAGGCCGATAACATCACTCGAAGTATTGATAAGCGGTACGGTGACTCTCGGCGCCATCGGCAGATCAGCCCGGCCGGAAACGATGATACAGCCTGAGAGGGCAAAGCATTGCAGTAAAGCAAGCCCGACTGCAAGCACGCGGTTCAGGAGACCCCTGTTTTTTCTATTACAGGGGTCCCCATCCCGCTTTTCAGCGCTTGCATTTCCACAGGCTTTCTTCATAGCTCATGTCCGCTCAGACTGCCTTTACTTCATCGTCAATCACCAGCATGCTGGTTGTATTGCTGGATGTGTTGGAAGAGTCTGCCATCCACTTGGAAAGAGGTCCAATCGTGAGGCGAAGAACAACGATCAGGATGAAGATGAGCAGATATCCGACGATGGCATTCTTGAGAGCCATCTTTGCCTTTTCTCTTTCCTGAGGCTCATCGGCCTTCGCAAGCTTCACACCCAGAAGTACGCACCAGATCGCGCCCAGTGCTCCGACAACAGTGATGAGCGGTGTGAGGATCGAATTGATCAGATCGACTATGGGTGCAGCAGCACTGTCAAAATAGTTCGCTGTGCTCAGGATCATCGCTCCCTGTAAGAAATTAGGTAACATGTCAGTTTCTCCTTTCATTTTTGAAAATTATAATTGTTTTCGTTGCATCTATATTCAGAGCTGAGTCCCGCTCCAAACATACTATATTATCCTCATACTTCTTCTTGCCGTCAATACCACGATGAGCGCACATGCAGCGAGGATACCTGCAAATATGGCTATTTTTCTGAAATCCACTCCCATTCCCCTGGCGATCACAAAACTGTAAATTCTGGTATTTCCCATCGGATCGCCGGCTTCTATCCTGTAGTACCCGTCATCCGAAACCGTATTGCCGTCGGGGCTGATCTCACTGTTGTTCCTGAAAACCCTTACCGTTGTATCCTTCCGTATGGTCTGATAACTCACCGGCCTGTACAGAATCTGTTCCTTCAGATCTTCGGAAAAGAGTAACATCGGCGCTGTTGTGTCTCTCCTTAGCTTCACATTCCAACTGACCTTGCTGTTCCCTTTCAATATATAGAGGAGATCATATTCTCCGTCAGTGGAAAGCAGTGCGTAACCCGGCCTGTCTGAGTGTACCTTTTTCCCGTTTCTCGTGATGCTTTTCAACTCCATACCTGCGGGTGTTCCGATGAGGCTTATCTTTTCTGCACTGCCTGCTCCTATTATCCTGAAGCCGCCTCTTATCTCATAGTTTCCGGAATCATCGATACCGCTCCTGCTGCTTAATACCGTAAAGAGGTAGTTACCCTCGTCTTTTGCCGTAAATCCGGTCACCTCGCTCGGTGTTTCAAAGATCTCCTCACCGTTCTTAAGGATGGCCATGAATCCTATGTCATCAAGCAATGTCACTTTGACCGGTTCATTTGATATACACCCCAGCGGTGCGGTCATCGAGAATCTTCTTCCGTCCGGAAAAGAGTATACATATCTTTCGTTCTCTTCGTCAAAAGAAATCTCCAGTTCCGGGTGATCGTCGATCATGATGCTTGAAATAAATGATTCAAACTCTTTCGACTGATCCTCTTCGCTCCCGCCGGCATCTTCTATGTAAAGAGGTTCACCGTCTGTCGGGTCAAGAGCGGGATTTACGTTTTCAGCTCCGTCAAATGCCTCCTCCGGATCGTAATCATCGTTTCGCATCGACTCTCTGAGCGCTTCCTGGAGTTCCCCGGTCAATACCTTGTCCTGAAGCTCCAAAGGGACGTCATCGTTGTCCTCTGTGTCGGAAAAATCTATCTTTTCCTCCTTATCCTCACCGGCTGCATCTGTCAGTAGTGATGAAGCCTCCGCCCTGTTACCGGTGCCCGGTACCAGAATCAAAACAAGGATTGCCGCGGTTACGATGAAGAGTTCCCTCTTTTTCATCTCACTGACTTCCCATTGACGGCGCTGCCGGTGCATTCAGCGTTGGTGCCTGTTTCTCCATATTGCGCTGTCTTCGTCTTCTCGGTGCTTTGGTCTGTGATGCAGCACCCTGAGACATCCGCTCTATTCTTTCGAGCTCAGCCAGGTTGATCCTTCGTCTTCCGGGTCTGGCGGCTGAATTCTTCACCGCCTCCGCGGTATTTCCGGGCTTATAGCCCTCAACCTGTCTTCTTTGCTTTTCCTGGCGAAGGGAAGTCATCTCTTTTTCCCATAGCGCTTTGTTTTTATTGCTGTCGAAGTAGGACATTTTCCGCCTCGCTTTTGTTTTCCCCTGCTTTGTAATTATATACGCATGAGCTGATCAAAATGACACGCATATTTTACTTTTTTTATTCCTCTGCCGCAAGTCCGTCAAAATACTCGTCTATGGCCGTGTTTACAGCAGACAGATGCGGAGTAACCGCATTAAATACAGCCACATAGTTTTCAACAGGCCCGCCCATGATCTCCTGTGCCTGCAGCTCCTCAGATATACTTGCTATAGCACTCCTCTCATCCACGACCGCCAGATCGATATTCCCCTGTATCACGTCCTGAATAAGCAGACCAAGGTCGGTGTATTCCTTGCTTCCCACGCCTTCAATATAGGGAATACTTAGTGAAACGGGCTGCACCATAGCGTATATGCCTACGGCTTTACCTCCCATCATGGCAAGGGAATCCGTGTAGTCATAGCGTCCCGTCAGAAAATACAGACCGCTCTGACCGTAGCTCTTTGATACGGAACGCTGTCCGATCAGCGGATTGGACTCGCTCACGCGGCCGAACAGCGCATCAAGTTCTCCGCTCTCAAGGGCCGTGAGCGCGTCCTCAAATGAAGTATACTCTTTTGTCTGAAGCGACACATTTTCAATCTCCGCTGCTCTTGCAGCCAGTTCAGGTTCAATTCCTAAGAGTGCGCCGGCCTCATCCTTATAGGCATATTGATCGTCCGCCACCACTATACCGGCTCTGAGCACTCCGGGAACAGCATTATCAGCGATGGTTGTCTTTTTGGCGCCTCCTCTTCCGGTCGCAAATATGATAATGAAAAGGATGATCAATACCGGTACGGCTATTACCGGTATCAGCACCCACTTGTTTCCCGCAATAAAATCTTTGACTTTCTGAACCATGATCCTCTTCCTCCCTTAGGTCATCGTGAACAGCGCTTCTATGCCCTCGCCCGCTATGATATTGACATTGGTCCTCTCCGAGGGAGAGGTGATAACAAAGGCACGTCCTCTGCCGTTGTTCACTATATCGTCCTGCTCGCTCTCATTGATCGCGCCCGCATTTTCATAAAGCTTTATCAGATCCGTCATGTCATTGGGCGACAGCGGGAATATAAAGCTGTACTGGCTTGCGTTGATGATAGCAGTTGATTTTCTGGCAAGCTCCTCAGTACCGACAAAGTCCTTTATATTCTGGGTTATGACGATCTGCATGCCGTTGTACTTTCTTATTCTCTTTGCCAGCTGGAACATGAAATCGAGTGCTATCGGATACTTGGCATCGATGAACACATGCGCCTCGTCTATGACCACCACAATCTTTCTGTGCGCGTTATATTTCATGTTGTATTCGCGGTTTTTGATTATCTCGTTGTCAAGCCACTTTAAGACCAGGAGCATCTGAGCATTGGCAACGGTCCCGTTCTTGTTGGCAAGGAGCGACTGGAAGTCAAACACTACGAAATTCTCTTCGGTTGTTATCGAGGCGGGGCCGTTCCAAAGATTGGAATCCCTGCCGCCCTCGGAGAATTTGGCGACCGCGTTCATGAGAGTTCGCAGTATGCTTCTCGTATATTCGCTGTCCGCATTCTGAAAGGCTCCGAGTATTTCATCAAAGATATCCTCAAATACCGGATAATCCTCTGCAGTCAGCTGGGACAGATCAGTTGTCTCGTCGATCCCCTTCTTCATATATGCGGTCATAGTAAGGTTATTCAGGTAATCAAGGGATTCCTGCGCAAGCCCCGGCAGTATCTGCCTGTAAAACTCCTCAAGGAACTGCAGATGTGTCGAGAAGCTTGTGGCTGCCGCATTTGCCTCGGCCTCATCGTCGTCCTCGTCATCATCAGAGAGCGAAGTGATGATATGGAAGGGGTTGAGTCTCCCCTGGGTGGCGCTTCCCACATCAATGATCTTGCCCTTTAACCCTTCTGCCATTTTGGTATACTCATTTTCGGGGTCGAGTATGAATATCTTGGAATTCTCCGCAGCCAGCTGGGCGAGTATCGATTTTGTGGCATAGGATTTACCGGATCCGGATTTACCTATGATGACTGTATTCGAATTGACACGTTCGGAGTCTCTCTGGAAGAAATTGACAAACACGGGTATTCCGCCGGATTCCCCGATGAAGAGTCCGTCCTTGTCAGATAGCGACTTGAACACAAAAGGGAATGCCGCGGCGACAGAGGTTGAATGAATTCCCCTCTCATATTTTATGAAGGCATCAAAGCCGGAGAGGCACAGCGAGGTATATGCCTCAAACTGCTGCATGAACATGTCAGTAGTTTTAAAGCCCTCCTCTGAGAGCGATCTGCGCACCTCTTTCTTCAGCGAATTTACCGAAGAATCCGTCTTTGCTCCGTTCTTTATGTCCTCTGAGAGTTTATAGTCATTGACCTGTATGAAGGTGTTGACGTTAAAGAGCATCTCATTTTCGCCCTGCAGCAGCCTTAAGACATTGGCAAGAGCCTGAAGCTGCGTATCCAGGTCGATCATGCGGCTGGCCTTGCCTGTGTTGTTTCTCTGATCGCGCAGTTCCTCAAGAGATCTGTCTATCTGCCTTATTGCCTTTCCCCTGTCGATGGGCGTCATCTTCATTACGACCTTGGTCCCCACCTCATTGTACATCTTGGCAGCCCAGGCGTTGCCCACCACCACGGGATAATCTCTCAGCCTCAGGGAATGCGTGATAAGTTCATCATACTGCACCTGTCTCGAAGTAAACTTTATGGTATCCGGAAGGATCCAGTCCATGTACTGGTCCGGTGTCAGTGCCTTCACCTCACGTTCATCAAAAAGCATTGAGTAATTATATTTCAGAAACACCGCAAGTTCTTCGCCTGAGAGCTGATGACACTGCATATTGTTCGATCCGAACTGTTCAATGGTATTCTGCGCCTGCGACTGTATAAGGTTCTTATCGCTGTCTATGAACATCAGATAGTGGAACGGCATGTATACCTGCTCCTTGAAATCAAAGACTTTGAGCTGCTCTATTCTGTCCTGGACTATACCTATGCGGACCGTGAGCTCATCATCATTCAGAAGGCCGTTCATATATGCCTCCTTGAGCTCATTCATCTTTTCCGTCTCCGATCTTATGTATTCGTCATATATCACCGGGCGGTCAAGCTTGACCAGGTTTATGACCTCCTCGGGCGCCGCTGTCCTTAGGATTCCGCCGAATACACGCTCTATGATGCCATCCTGTCTGTAGCCTGTATAAAAACGGAATTCAACGGACGGTATCTCTACCACCGTTGCGCTGTATTTTCCGCCGTATTCGATATAATTACCGTTGATCCCGGTAAAGGGCGTGATGTCCTCGACCGAAAGTCCTGTTACCGGCGGCTTCTTCTTTTTTCCGGCCTCGCTGTCATCTTCCGCGGCAGAATTCCCGCGCTTTCTGAAAACTCTCGGCCGCCCGAAATACTTGAGTGCAAATATGAGCATCATATATCCTTTATCGTCATCGATCGGAAATATCAGTGCTGCCGTGATAAGCGCCACTATCAGAGCCATGATAATATGTCCCGGTACATTGGCCACAAGGAGTGAGACAGTCAGAGCCGCTCCGACGGCCCCCACTGCCACATCTATGACCTCTATGCCGCGGAAAAGCTCCATCCTGACATTAGTCTTTTTAGGGATAACTCTCATATTTGCTTCCTCTCAAATCCGTCCGGTATCATTCCTGGATATCACCGGTATCATCCGTATCCTGTCCGTCATCATTCTGATCTGCAGTCTTTTCGGGAGCCGACTGTGTAAAGGTCTGCTGATCCTTCTTCTCGTCGCCGTCTCCGCTCTGGGACTTGGCCTTCTTCAGCTCATCCACGATCTCCTTGGCTTTCTTGGAAGTATCCCTGAAGGTGGAATGTGTCTGCGATTCACCCGGCTTTCCTCCCTCGTGACTCTTGGGTCTCGACTGGTCAAACTGCTTTCCGCCAACCGTATGTGTATCATCATTGGTGCGTATATGGCCGTCCGCCGTGCGGTCTCCCTGGAAGTGGCCTCCGCCTCCGGTTCCGGAGGCTTTCGAGCCTGAATCAATCTTGCCGTCCGCCTTCCTGCTTCCGGAGAATGTGTTGTCGCTGCCCTTTGCCGCCTGATCTGCGATATTGCCCTGACCGCTTGCGGGAGTCTGTCCGCTCGCCCCTACAGGATTCCCGCCTCTGGTCGCGGTAAACTGTCCTCCCTGTCCGGCACCCGATGCCGCACCCGAGGCACCGGAGCTTCCGGCCGCGCTTGAAGCGCCTGCCGCGCCGCCTCCGCCGGCTGCTGCTCCTCCGCCGGCTGCTGCTCCTCCGCCTGCTGCTGCTCCGCCGCCTGCCGCTGCACCTCCTCCCGCAGCTGCACCGCCTCCTGCTGCAGCTGCACCTTCACCGGCAGCAGATGCCCCTGCCGCTGCACCGCCGGCGCCAGCCGTGACTATGGTCAGTGCTATCATGGCGGCCACCTTTACGGCAGTTGTGACAGTTCCCACGACTTTAGCCCTTGAATTCGTTTCCTGATTGGCCACCTCGGGGCTCAGTATCTGCGTGACGAGAGGGCTCAAAAACCACAGTGCGAAACCTCCGCCGATCATAAATATCAGTCTCAGCAGGTACTCGTCAATATAATGAAAGTTGGCGGCAGTGTGATCCAGGAAAGTAAACTTTTCACTGAAGACCGCTGCCATCGCCATCAGATATACATTCATGGCTACTATCATACCGTAGCCCTCGAACAGTTTACCGAGAAACAGCTCCTGCCATCTCTCGAAACGTTTCCCGTCATCTATAGGCATTGTCGCTATGAAAAACGGTTCGGTGAACAAAAGCACCAGGACACCGAATATCCTCTCGACAACGATTATGATCGAGACAATGAATATCACTATAAAAAATATACCTACACCTATACCCATCAGAAAATCGATATTCTTTAATTCGAAATCATTTCTGATAGATGACGTATCCAGATATTTTTCATAGCCCGGGATCTTTACCCCGTTTATTTCCTTCTCTTCGGCCGGCAGGTAGTACTTTTTCCGCTTGTCATCTTCAAGTCTCGGACCCTGCCGGTCGCTTCCCTTGTAGCTGGCATTATACCTGGCATCCTTCGCAGCATCCATTGTCGATATCGTAAAAATGGTACGGGCCACCGAGATCGTATTACCCGCCCCGGTAAATGCATAGTTGATCGATATCAGCACTCTGTCCGCAAGCAGGATCAGCAGCATACCCATCAGCGGAACAGTCACAAACCTTACCATTGCCTTTGCCGTGGATCTCACCACATGACCCACGGTTCTGTTTTCTCTCATTTCCAGTTCGCCCGCGGCACGTATCGTGGCAAATATCGCGCATCCAAGGCACAGCACGAACCCCACAAGAAGAAGAGCCAACAGTATCTTTTGAATATCCGGTTTTTTGAAAAGCACGAACAAAAGTGAACCGGTTGTGCCGGTACCGGTGTCAGTGATCTCATTGACACCGGTAAAAATATTGAATATCTTCTCACATCCGCTGAGTATGATAAGCGTCCCCTGCTCATACTTAAGAAATCTTTCAGCCAGCAGCTGTGCGATAATGTCAAGGACGAAATTCACGACCTCACCGACCACCGATTCCAGCACGGGCGAAATGATATTCTCGTATATAAAGCCAAGTATCGTCTTTGCAAGACCGGTGACCAGCTTAAATACCGGATTCAGCAGCTTATCCAGTACCCAGTCCAGGATATCCTGCAGCAGTCCCATCTGAACGGGCAGCATCACTTCTTCTCCTTGAACTGATCATCGTTGGAGCCCGCCATCTGTTCGAGGGTCTGTCCCATGCCGGCCAGCATGTCGCTCATACTCTGGGTTCCCGTATCAGGGACCGGCCCGGTTATGCCGGTCCCTGCCTTGGGATCCGCAGAGGTTGTCCCGGTGACAACTCCGGGCGTAAGAGCACCCGCCGCGAGCGGTGCTGCGGAAATACCGGCCGTAGGAGAACCTGACGCAGAAGAGCCTGCTACTATACCGGATGCCAATGACCCTGCCGGAGATGCTGCCGGCATGCCCGGTGTGAGAGTACCGGCGGATGTCAGATCCGAAGCTCCTGTACTTATCACGCTGTCAAGGGTAACTTTATCCGTTCCCTTGGTTCCTGCAGATGCAGTGCCTGCTCCGGGTGCGGGTTTAACGCCGGCCTTATCAGTGAAGGTTCCTCCTGTCCCCTGAGTCGTACCTGCAGACTGGCCCTTTGCGGTTTCACCGATTATGCCGCCCATAGTGACTGCGCCCTGGGTCTTCTTGTCATCTTTGTCTTTTTTATCTGAGGTCTCGCCTCTCAGGGCCTTGAGATCTTTCAGTGCAGCAGAATCAAGGGAGACGCCCTTAAATTCACTGCTCTTTCCGGCACCGGGAAGCCCCTTTGCCTTATCCTTGCCCAGGGTGCTGTCCATGCTCTGCTTCCCGCCCGCTGTTCCTGCTTTGCCTTTCTTTTCCTTCTTATCGCGGTCGACAGGGCCGCCCTGGGTGCTGGATCCTATCACGCTGCCTGAAGCGATACCTCCAAGATTCGGAGTCTTGGATTTTATGAGCACCCATGTACCGTCTCTCATGTTTATCGCGCCCTCAGGTGCGGACTGACCCTTCTTATAGGCGCCGTAGGTTACATCTATCCTGCCTCTGTTCTGCTTGATATAATCATTGACCTTGCTTCGGTGTCTGCTGTCGCTGTATGCCTGCCTTCCCTTGCCTATGAGACCGGCGGTCTTCTGTCCGGCAAATACTGCCGCATTACCAAGAGTACTTACCGCACCCATTCCCAGGGCCTGGCCCGTGGCCATCTGACCTGCTTCCGTCTGTGATGCGGACTGGCTCAGTATCGAAGTCACTAACGGTCCGATGTTTAGAACCGCATAGCACCCGCCCAGCATAAAGACCATTTTGATCAGTCCGTCCTCCTGTGCGGCAAAAGGTCCCGATCTCTCGACCAGCGTTATGCCTGGCTTGAAGAGCGAACCGCTTACGATAAGGAATATGTTCATCGCAAGTACCATTCCGTATCCGCCGAACAGTTTACCAAGAAACAGTTCCATCCACTTCTGGAAATGTTCCCCGTCATCAAAAGGCATGGGTGCAATGAACAGCGGTTCGACTATCAGCAGAAGCAGCACATCGAACACCCTGCACATAAAGACAAACAACGCGGCCATGAGCAGCACAATAAAGCACAGCGACAGGAAGTATCCCGTAAAATAGCTGATGTTCACAATGTCGAAGGTCCCCATGACTTCAAAGAGATCATAGAAATAATCCTCTTTTCCGTTCGGAGCCGGATTATAAAACTTTCCCCTGTACTGATCATTAAATCCTATCTTTGAGCCGTCAGAGGTTGTACTGCAGTTATACTCTTTTGCAGCATTACCGAACGTTCTGGTATCAACGGCGTCAAAGGTCGTCATAACAAAGATCGTTCTGGCAATGGATGCTCCGCCTGAATTGGCAAAAAAGGCATTATTTATACTCTGTAATACCGCGCTTGAAAGCACGATCATGAACACGCCCATTATCGGGATCAGTACGAATCTGAGAGCCGCATTCGCCGTCATCCGAAGCACGTGTCCCACAGGCTTGCCGGTGCGCCCGTCAAAATCCGCTATCGATCGCAAAACTGCCGCTATCGCAAAAACAAAGCACAGACTGAAGCCTATCCCGGAGAGGACGATCAGCGATTTCTGTATAAAAGGGGTTCTGAACAGTACCACAAGTAACGGGCCAGTGAGCTTTTCGTTTCTGTTAAGTATCAATGTAACATCCTGAAGGCCGGCAAAAATGTCAAACAGTTCCTCCAAAGCCTGTACAGCCCTCAGAAGCAGCTGCATTACCGTAAGGAAGAACGTACAGATCGCTGTGAGAATAGCATGTATCAGTTCACCCAGCACCGTCTCGAAGACAAAGGTCAGCACGGGCTGCAGGATATTCGTGTATACCCAGTTGAAAGCCTCGCTGAGGAGACCCGATACAAATTTGAATACGGGCTTCATTATCTTGTCGAGTATCCAGTTATATACGCTGGAGAGCCAGCCCATCTGTGCGTAGATCATGAGCCGCCTCCTCCCGACGATCCGCCGCCGGATGATTTTTCGGACTCTCCGCCTTCGGATCCTCCCTCCTGTTTGCCTGCGCCGCCCTGATTGATCTTGCCCATCACGCCGCCCACGATCTTACTGGTTCCGACAGAAGCAATTGTTAAAAGAACCGCTGATTTCTGAAGGAGCTGGCTAGCCTCGGGATCCACCAGCTGCAGCATCAGATGCTGGCTCTGCCACACAGCATACGCTCCGCCGATGATAAAGATCAGCTTTATTATCAGATTTCCGACATAATTTCCGGGATCGGTAGTAAATATCATCCCGCTCGTCTTTCCGTCGCCAAGCATTATGAACGGTACAAGCGCCAGATAAAAGCGCATCGCGATAATCGGTCCGAAGGTCGAGATCGCAAAGGCGACAAACATCTCGCGCCATCTTTTGAACTTTGCCCCCTCGTCCAGAGGTATCAGGGCAACAAAAAACGGCGAGACGACATACAGCACCAAAAGAGCGAACATCCGCAGTATACACTGAAGTATCATCACGGCCATGACCACGATCATCAGTATCACAAAAGGATACGCGATGAGATACGGATATCCGAAATAGTTGACCTCCAACAGCACATCCTCAAATATCTGGAAATTCTGTCCCGATATGTATTTTTTCCTGGCGCTGTCCGTAAGGAAATACCTGTCGCTGGTGAGATAGAACACCACATCGCAAATCCTGGTATCCTGATTGGCCGTTACATCATCAGCGCTGTCGGTTATCGTAGTGGGTATATACGTGATGATGGACGCCGTACAGGCTCCGGCCACCTTTATGACGAACATGCACACAAGCGGGATCATGAGAAATTTCAGACATGCGTCAAATGTGGATCTGAGAACCGCTGTGACCGGTCTTTTATTCTCACCGATGGAATCCCCCATGGATTTGATGACTGCAAATATGGTCGTCAAAAAACAGATGGCATATGCGGCAAAGGTGATGCGAACAACTGCCTGCGTCAGCTCATCATATGTAAAGAGAATATCGAGAAGTGTTCTCTGTTCGCCAGCATTTACGCCGGTTGTGGCGACATTATCGACAAATACCCCTCTGCTGCAAGAGAATATTTCAAAGATCTGTTCGAGAATGTTAAGAAATTTGAGCAGGATCAGATACCCTTTCATATACAGGCGCATCGCCCAGCCCATAAACATCATCCGGTAGAAGGTGATGGTGAAATCGATGAAATCCATCAGTACCGGCGCAAGCACATCATTGAAGATAGCCTTGAGGATATCTTCAAGCGCTGATGTGAAGCTTAGCGCAACCGGTACATACTCAAACATCGGTTTTCCTCCTTTCCGCCTATCTTACAGTTACATCTGTTCTTATCTTTCTAAGGAATATGATCAGTGCCACAGCAAGCCCTATTACAATGATGATGGCTATTACGGCAGCCACATTTATCCTGTAGGTTACATTAAAGCTTTGTGTTGACTGGTTTCCCGCCCTGTCATAAGCAGTGATCGTATATCTTCCGGGATCGGTCACAACACTGACTATTCCCTGATCGCTCACCAGGTCGCTTCCCCTGTAGAGCACAGTATTCTCCACATCGTCCGAAATCCATCTGATACTCGCCCTGTTCGGTTCCGTGGCCACATCGAACTTCGGCGGCGTATTGTCAACATTCACCGTGATATCCGACTCACCTGCCTCCGAGTTCATCGTAACCACATAAGTACCGTCCTGCTCAAGTCTCAGAACCGTGGGGCTTATGAACACCCTCTCATCAGCCGGTTCACCGTTGTATAGCACTCCGGTGAAGGACGCGTTCTCAGGTGCTGTCAGAACGCCCATGTCATTGACGGTTCCACCCAGTATCCTGAAGCGCAGGACAGGTCTGTCAGATCCGTATGACACCGTATAATCCTGGGTTTCCTCATAGGGATAAAGTGCATAACTGCCTGTTTCAGTGAGATACTCTCCGGGCGTAAAGTCCTCCGCGGGCTCATTATCCTTGTAGAGCTCATATTTGACGGTGTCGCTCGACTGTATCATCACGGGTCCGTTTGTCACTGTGCCGTTCACTACATTTGTAAGAAAGCTTGAGCCGGTCTTTAAAATATTCCGGTAATATCCGGACTCGGCATCGTATTCGGTATCCAGCCTGGAACTGCTGCGCTTTGGCACGACCGCCAATTCTTCCTGTGTCTGCTCCTCTTCTGCGGGTTCGCTCTGGGAGATTATCTGCTCCTCGGCGGACATTTCGGTATCCGTATCATCGGAACCCTCGTTCTCACCCGCAAGCTCATTTTCAAGCAGTGAAGCAAAATCCTGTTCCGTCTGCGCGGCGCTCTCAGCCGTTCCCTTTGCGGCGTAGCCTGCTATACCGCTGTCATACTGTATGCGGAACCTGAACTTGGCTCTTGATACCGTTTGCTTTGAAAAGACATCATCCAGACCCTCATCGTTCACGATATACATCATGAGGACGTAATATCCTTCGCTCTGTATGGCCGTCCTGTTCGCAAACTCCGCTCTCTTTCCGTCCCTTGTCATACTGACCGTCACACCGGAGGGCACGTCAAAGATCACAGGCCTGTCAGTTATCGATCCGTTGCTTACATTAGTGTATACGGAATATGCGTCGGAAATCCGTTCCTCATATACACCATAATTTTCATGAAATAATTCCGAAAGTGATATATCAGCGACGGTAGGCCCTATCGGAGACGAATCCAGAACATAATTCCTTTTCTGAACCACATTGTTTCCGGACACGTCATTGGCCGAAATATCCCTCTGATACTGAGCATCGACCGACTGCTGGTTGATGGCATAGAAACTCTGACCGCGTCCGTCGGAGGATGACTGCTGGTTCTGCGTGCCATAGCCCGACGAATACCCGGAAGAATAACTGCTCCCGCCGGATGATGTGCCCTGGGAATTCCCTCCGTACAGGCTCTGCAGAGCATCATACAGACTTGACCCGGACGAAGCCCGGGCGCTCGATGCGTTAAGAGCCGTTGCTGCCGCCATAACACAGATACCGACAGCAAGACCCGTTATCAGCTTATTCTTCACCTCACTTACCTCCCAATACTCACTGACCGGACGCCTCATCAAGGCGCTCATCAAAGGCGATCAGATTGTCATCTTCCATATATGATTCATCATCGGTAAACAGTCCGTTAAGCTTATCCCAGGTCGGATCCGAAATTGAAGATTCAAGATCGCGCGCAGCCTCCTCCACTGTTTTTCGCATCTCCTCCTCACTCATCAGTTCGGTGGAAACGCCGGACGGCAGATCAAACGGATCACCGGGTACAGCACTTATTTCTTCCTCAAGTTCAGCCAGGGCTTCTTCATCCGTCATCGGTGCAAAGTCCGTGTCAGCACTCTCCCCGGCCTCTCCGGGCATATTAAACTCATCCCTCAGAGTTTCCTCGTCCTCTCCTGCTTCTTTTATCGCAGCATAATCCTCCTCAGTCAGTGCGGGAGCAGCGTCTTCCTCAGCAGCAGCCGCATCAGCAATTTCTTCGTAAACCTCTTCGGCCGGCTCCAGTGCAGCTTCTTCCTGTACCGTCATGTCAACGTCCATATCCTCATCCTCTCCTGCTTCAGCCTCATCCGCATAGCCGGCATCTTCATCCGGAAGGTTTTCTTCGTCCCAATCATCCTCAAAGGTGCCGTCCGCTTCACCCTCAGCTGCCTCTTCGCCCTGTTCCTCTTCATTCTTATCAAGGATAAGATAGTTTCTCTCATCAAGGTCATAATAAACATCGTCGCCGAAGAAAACATTGCTCTTCACATCCGTGAGATCCATCTGTCCGAACTCGTACAGCGGACATCTGTAGGACGGCGTGAACTTTGTCATAAGCGGGAAATTGTTGAAGGTGACCACTATTGAATTACCCGTGGACTTGGCATTGTTCAGTCTCGTAAGCTCTGACGGATAGATCAGCGGTCTCTGCTGTATCTGGCTGGAGATATTCACATTTCCTGACTTATCCTTGACTCCCGAGGATACACTCTGTGTGCGGACAGTCATATTTCCGCACATCTTGGAAAATTCCTCACAGGTGGGGATGTCATTTGAGCCGATGAAAAGCTTGATACCGCAGTTACCCTTGACGATATTGGCAATGGTCTCGCCGTATACGTTCTTAAGCTGTTCAAAGGACTGAACGATCATCTCGAACCAGATCTTGCGGGATCGTCCGACGGTTATCATCTTGTCAAATTTGTCGATCTTGGGCATATTTCCGAATTCGTCAAGCAGGAAGAACACGTTCCTCGGCAGTGACAGATCCTCTCTTGCGCTAGCCACCTTGATCAGAGCCTTGTATATGCACAGAATGAAGACAGCTGCAAGAGCGTGCCTGGTATCCTTTTCATCAGGGATCTTTAAGAACAGCGCGGTGGGTTCGTTGCCGAACTGTTCGGGCTGGATATCCGTGGCGGATGTCAGGGCGCACAGACCCTCGTCATTGAACATCGAGAGCTTGTCCAGCGCAATACTCATATACGAAGCCAGTGTCTGGTCAGCGGCCGAGAGAACCTGCCTCGAAAGTCCCGCCGCCTTGGACAGCTTGTTTCTTCCCTCAAAATAATCCTTCAGCGCCGCATATTCGTTTTCCGAATTGCCTATGGCTTTATTAATATTGTAGAAACAGAACTTGTCCTTGGTCATCTCAAGGTCGGGATTCTCACTGTCCTCCAGCATTCCCAGGCAGACTGCCATGATGATGGATCTCGCGCCCTTTTCCCAGACGGGGTCCTTTTCATTTTCTATCGGGCAGATTACTGAAATAAGGTCGTTTAGATCCTCATAGCACTCGTCATATATCTTCTGACGTTCGACGCGGATCTTGTTGATCAGGTCGATGCGAACCGCCCATGCACAGCCGTCCCACTCATACCAGACATCGCCGAACTCCTCGGGC
>JAILGA010000095.1 GCA_024697225.1 Lachnospiraceae bacterium | reverse complement strand
AGACGGGATACATGGCCTGCGGTCGCACTGGCCTGCAGCTATCTGAGAGATGTGCGGAAAGTCTCTCCGGATGAGCCGGTCATCGTATGCCCCGTGGATCCCTACGTTGATGACGAGTATTTCCGGAATTTCAACAGACTCTTTAAAATGGTGAGGGAAGATCGCTGGAAGCTGAACCTCATGGGAGTGAGACCCACCTATCCCAGCGAAAAATACGGATATCTGGTTCCCGAAGACAGCGGGAGCGGAATAAGTGAAGTCGTGGAGTACACGGAAAAGCCGGATCTCCAAACGGCGGAGAAACTACTCGATAGAGGGGCACTGTGGAACTGCGGTGTGTTTGCCTTCAGGCTCGGCTATATGCTGGAGAAGGCAAAGGAACTTCTTCCGTACAGTGATCACAGATCCCTGAGTGAGAATTATCAGAGCGTCGAGAAGATAAGCTTTGACTATGCCGTCGGCGAGAAGGAGAAGTCGGCGGGGGTTCTCGTATACGATAAGGGCTGGAAGGATATCGGCTCCTGGAACACCTTTGCCGAGGAAATGCACGGCAACATCATAGGAAAGGGAGAGATGGACTCCACCTGTGAGAACACTAATATCGTGAATGAGCTGGGGATACCTGTCATTGCCATGGGACTGAAATCCGTCATAGTGGCGGCGTCAAATGACGGCATACTTGTGGCGGACAAGCATCAGTCCAGCTATATGAAGCCGCTTGTCGAGAAGCTGGACGAAAAGGTGAGATATGCTGAGAAATCCTGGGGGAGCTTCACCATCATCGATTCCGATGAAAAGGAGCTGACCATACGCGTGGTGCTGCTTCCGGGACACAGACTGCACTATCACTCGCATGAGCGAAGAGATGAGGTGTGGACCGTCACCGAGGGCAGGGGCTTTGCGACAGTGGACGGTGAGAGGATAGATGTGGAACCGGGGAGCGTGATAAAGCTTCCGGCCGGTTCAAAGCATATGGTTACGGCTCTGACTCCGTTAAAGATCATAGAGGTTCAGATCGGCGAGGAGATTGATGTGGGAGACAAGATCAAATATGATTACCCGGATTGACAACTTCATAAGGGATGAGGTGGAGGAGTACGGAGACAGGCTTTTTGCCGCAGTACTTCTTGTCATATCCCTGATCATAAGGATAGTGCTGGTCCCAAAGACCAACTGGTCGCCCGATTATCTGTCATGTCTGGAGCCATGGGTGGAGGAGTACAGGGCACTGGGTGTCGTAAAGGGACTTGGAACGGCTATAGGCAATTACTACATCCCGTATAACATCGTTCTCGCCCTGGCATCGCTGGTGCCGGTGAGGGCGTGCTACCCCCTGGCCGCCGTATCCTGTGTGTTTGAATATATCATGGTCTTGTATGCGGGGAAGATACTGGCCTGGCTCGGAAAAAAGGAGCAGGGAGCCGCAGACATGCGCCGGGTTCTGTTCGCTGCCATGCTGATCCTCTATCTTCCGCCCGTTATCTTAAACGGAGCATTCTGGAAACAGTGCGATGCAATATACAGTGCCTTTGCACTCATGGCCTTTTACGAACTGCTAAGGGAGAAGTACTACAGATCCTTCTGGCTGCTGTCCCTGGCATTTGTGTTCAAACTGCAGGTGATACTGATACTGCCGGTTTTTCTTATAGCATATTTCTGCGGTAAGAAATACAGTATTCTTCTGTGGCTGAGATTACCGGTGACATATCTGGAAGCCGGGCTGCCGGCGCTTCTCTGCGGCCGGAGCGCCCGTGATGTCTACGGCATATATTTCAGGCAGAGCGATCAGTATCATTATATGTTCATGAACACAGGCGGTCTTTACAGGCTGCTTCGGAGCGACTACTCGGCGCTGTCCCAGGCGGCCGTCTTTGCCACCATGGGATTTCTCGTATTCATGTTCGCATATATATACAACAGACGGGAGAAGGTGGGCGACAGAGAGCTTTTTCTTACGGCGGCGGTGACATCCTACGGGTGCTTTCTGTTCCTGCCGGCCATGCATGAGCGCTATGACTATCTGGCTGTCGTCCTTGCAACACTTTATTATGCGTATTATGATAGAAAGAAGTTATATATACCGGCAGCGATCGTCATCGTCACTTCAGTCATGTATCACGCATATCTTTTTGGCGGGAATACTCTTCCCGAAGAGGCATATGCGATAGTTTGTCTCGCTGCGTTTGCGATGATGGTAATGGAACTGGTGCGGCTGCTCGGTGCAAAGAAAGGAGAGGTTGAAAATGCCGATAAAGATAAATAATTTCATGGGTAAGTTCGGATGGAATATGAGGAAGTATTTTCCGAAGCTGGCCAGCGGAGCCTACCTTACTCTGCAGTTTCTGACCAGGCGCAGGGAACAGAAGCTCTATTGCGATTACTTCCTGAACGCGGCAGAGACTCCGAAGCCCAATGTCGTAAACATCGAGACGATAAACAGGTGCAACTCCACCTGTGCTTTCTGTACGGCCAATATCCACGCGGAAAAGAGACCTCTCAGAAAGATCGATGAAGATCTCTACAGATCGATAATCGATCAGCTCGCGGACTGGGGCTATGAAGGACATCTGACGCTCTACGGGAACAACGAGCCGCTGCTGGATCCCCGGATAGTTGACTTCCACAGATATGCCAGGGAGAAGCTGCCGAACTCGTTCATTTTTATGTCGACCAACGGGCTGATCCTCTCAAAGGAGAAGCTTGATGAGATCAAACCCTATGTCAACCAGATAATCATAAACAATTACTGCATGGATATGAAGCTCCATAAGAATATACAGGAGATCTACGACTATGTGACCGCACATCCGGAAGAATATGCCGATGTCGAGATCCTGATCCAGATGAGATACCTGCAGGAGGTTCTGACCAACAGAGCCGGGAGCGCTCCTAATAAAAAGGCCACGGAACGTGTGATAAAGGAGACATGTCTGCTCCCCTTCACGGATATGTGGATCATGCCCAACGGAAAGATCGGACTGTGCTGCTGCGACAATTATGAGACCACGGATTTTGCCGATCTGACAAAAGTTTCGCTGAAGGAGGGCTGGGAGAGCGAGAAATTCACCGCTGTCCGGAAAAAGATAGCGGAGGGAAGACAGAATGTGGATTTCTGCAAGCACTGTGATTTCATAGATGCGGGTTTCCGCATGCAGATGGTCAAGGCTATCCTCGCCGGCGATCAGTCCGGAGCTAACCGTGTGGGCGGCGAGGAAAAGAAGCTCAAGGGGTGAGGCTTGGATAAGATTGCTGTTCTGATACCCTGCTACAATGAGGCCGCCACTATCGGCAAGGTAGTGACGGATATGAAGCGCGCTCTGCCCGAGGCTGTCATATACGTGTATGACAATAATTCGACGGATGACACCGCAAAGCTTGCAGAGGAAGCGGGTGCTGTGGTGCGCCCGGAGTATATGCAGGGAAAGGGAAATGTCTGCAGACGGATGTTCCGCGAGGTGGATGCGAAATGCTATATCATCACCGACGGCGATGATACCTATCCGGCGGAGAACGCCCCTCAGATGGCGAAGCTGGTTCTTGATCATCAGGCCGATATGGTGGTTGGGGACCGTCTCTCGGCCACGTATTTCAGAGAGAATAAGCGTCCGTTTCACAATTTCGGGAACACTCTGGTGAGAGCCGCGATAAATCGCGCCTTCCACACTGATATCCGGGATATCATGACGGGCTACAGAGCCTTTTCCTACGCTTTTGTAAAGACGTTTCCCGTGCTTTCGAAGGGCTTTGAGATAGAGACGGAGATGACCATTCATGCCGTCAATAACAATATGCAGATCGAGAATGTGGTCGTGGAATACAGAGACCGCCCCGGAGGATCTGAATCAAAGCTGGATACGGTTCCCGACGGGATAAGGGTACTGGCGACCATCATGAAGCTGTACAGAGACTATAAGCCCTTCAGATTCTTTTCGATCCTGGCCCTGCTACTGCTCATTGCGGCAACGGTATTTTTTATACCGGTTTTTGCGGATTATCTGAGAACCGGTCTGGTTGAGAGATTTCCCACGCTTATAGTCTGCGGGTTTGCGGTAATTGCTTCACTGCAGTGCGTTTTTTCGGGAGCCATACTGGAGACCATGGCGCAGAATCACAGACGGGAATTTGAAATGAGACTGATAGATATCTCGGGCAACAAAACCGCATGATAAAAAAACAGCGTCCTGCGGGACGCTGTTTTGCAGAATATATATGCATTCTTTCTAGCTGAACTCATCTATCTTTATCACGCGGTATTCCTCTTCGTCAGCGCCGCGGTGTCTGTTTATAGCTTTGCCCACAGCGGTTCCGTAGGCTCTTCTTCCTGCAGTCGTGAGATGTATGCCGTCCATCAGATAACTGGCTGCGGTATATGCATCAAGGTCGATTCTGGAGCCGTCGAACATATTCAGATACAGGACATTCGAATAATTCCCCAGACTGACTACATTTTCTATGTGATATACATATTCCGCCAGAGTGCCTATGCCGTTGGACAGAGAGTAGCCGTCTCCCAAATATGCACCGTCGCGGCCGTAGAACTGGGCGTAACATGGTGTGCATACCACGAGCGTGGCGTTGGGGCAGGCCTCAGTCAGAAGATCCAGGGAATATGAGTAGGCAGGACCAAGATCCGCAAAATCATTGTACTGCTCATCGGTGTTCTGGTCGTATATCTCTGAAGCGTCCAGATAATCATTGACGCCGTAATCCATCACGATGTAGTCGATGCTGGATATATCTATATTGTTGAATATCTCGACGACTCTGGGGTGTGTGGCAGCAAGAAAGTCGGGAGACATATCGCCGTGTATCAGATGAGCCATACCGAGCAGAGACGGAGAAGTCCAGTTGCTCGGGCTCATTCCGCGCTCATAGGTGTCGACCGATGCGGAGCTGCCGCCGATGCCCAGATTATATACCTCGCATTCGTCAGGCCCCACGACTTCGCGTACAACCTCGGAAATGGCAGACCAGGTTCCGCGTTCGTTCTCAAACTGCGAGTCGCCGATGAACACGATGTCGATCCGGTCGTCCTTCTTTTCAGCAGGGGCCGCATCGCCTGCGCTTTCCTCTGTCTCCGGGGGAGCGGTCTCCGCCACGGTGTTTTCTTCGGCCTTGTCTGTGGCGCCGGAAGCAGCTGCGGCGGAATTCCTTGTAACAGGTGTGCCGGATTCGGTCGCCGTGCTTGTCTTCTCCGCATCCGTATGCCCGGTGGTTGCGAGATCCGGAACGAGTATTTCCTCGGGTGCGACGATGGTAGCATCCGTGGCGGCGTTATTGCTGTCCTTGGAGGTTTTCTCCGAGGCAGTTGCCGCATCCTCGTTTACATACAGCTCCGATCTCTCTGCGGGTGCGGGTACTGAGCAGCCTGACAGGGCCAGGGTTGAGATGAGTATTGCACTTATGGTTTTTTTACAGATTTTTGTAGTTTTCATGCAGAATAAGATAACACTTCTTTGACGATCGGTATATAGCAAGCGGCGAATTTTAATAAATGAAAAGTGAGGATTAAGAAATTCTTAATAGCGGCGTCTTATTATAGTTGTTCGCTCACGGGTGAAGTGTGATATAATATTTAAGTTATTTTTCAACACAGTACGGGAGAATGTATGAAACGAGCTTTGATTTTGGGCGGAGGCCCGGCGGGCCTCACGGCAGCTTATGAGTTGTTGACCGCTAAAAAAGAT
Source organism: Lachnospiraceae bacterium (assembly GCA_024697225.1). Taxonomy (GTDB): domain Bacteria; phylum Bacillota; class Clostridia; order Lachnospirales; family Lachnospiraceae; genus Butyrivibrio. Next base: position 20,135 of record JAILGA010000095.1, on the reverse strand, counting down.
GAGGAATACGAGGTCATCGTTCTTGAGGAGAGCGACAGGCTCGGCGGCATATCCAAGACGGTCGAGTATCACGGGAACCGCATGGACATGGGCGGACACAGGTTTTTTACCAAGGTGCCCGAGGTCAACGCGTGGTGGGACAGGATGCTCCCCAGGCAGGGGGCGCCTGCGTGGGATGATAAGACTTTGTCGAGGAGCGTGACTCTGGACAAGGGAGGACCCGACCCCGAAAAGGATGACCGGGTTATGCTTCGCAGAAGACGCGTATCGCGCATCTTTTTCAACAGCAGGTTCTTTGATTATCCGATATCGCTGAAAGCCGAAACCTTCCGTAATATGGGATTTGCGACCACGATGGCCGTGGGTTTCAGCTATATAAAAAGCATTATTTTCAAGAGAAAAGAGAGATCGCTCGAGGATTTTTACATCAACCGCTTCGGCAAAAAGCTCTATTCCATGTTCTTTGAGCATTATACCGAGAACCTCTGGGGCAGGCATCCCAGCCAGATAGATCCCAGCTGGGGAGCGCAGCGCGTCAAGGGAGTTTCCATCATGGCCGTGCTGAAGAACGCGCTGGAGAAACAGTTTGGAAAGAAGAACAGAAAGATTGAGACTTCCCTGATAGAGGAGTTTTCATATCCGAAGCTCGGCCCCGGTCAGCTTTGGGAGGTCACCGGAGAGGAGATAAAGAAGCTCGGCGGCAGGATCCTCATGGAATCCAGGGTCGTGGGTATAAGAAAGAATGCAGAAAACCATATCACGCATGTGATATATGAACAGGCGGGCAAGCAGGTGGAGCTCTCCTGTGACTGCTGTTTCTCATCGATACCCATCAAGGATCTTGTCGGAGGAATGAATGATGTTCCCGAGGATCCCGCCAGGATAGCCGCGGGTCTGCCCTATCGCGATTACATGACTGTGGGTGTTCTGGTTCCCAGGATCAATCTGAAAAACACAACGGGAATGAAGACCATCAGCAACATCGTTCCGGACAACTGGGTATATGTTCATGACAGATCAGTTGAGATGGGAAGATTCCAGATCTACAACAACTGGTCGCCCTATCTCATCAAGGATATAGAGCACACGGTATGGCTGGGACTGGAGTATTTCTGCAACGAGGGAGACAGGCTGTGGAATATGGACGATGAGAGCTTTGCCAAGCTGGGCATCAGGGAGATGGTCACACTCGGTCTCATCGACAAGCCCGGAGACGTGCTGGATCACCACGTTGAGCGCGTAAAGAAGGCTTATCCCGCGTATTTTGACACCTACGACGAGATAGACAAGCTGATCGCTTATCTCAACAGCATTGACAATCTCTACTGCATAGGAAGGAACGGTCAGCACAGATATAACAATATCGATCACTCCATGTGCACCTCTTTTGAGGCGGTAAAAACTCTCCTGTCGGGAAGCCGCGACCGCAGCAGCATCTGGAGTGTCAACACCGAAAAGGAATATCACGAGGAAGGAAAGTAGGATATGACGACCTGGAGTGCCGTCAGTATCCCGTTGCTGTTTTTCTGGCTGGCGGTTGTGCCCTTTTTTACGGGAATTGTGGTAACCTCTTTCTTTCCTTATAAAATGAAGACCATAGGCGCTGCCTGGATCACGGGACTGCTCGCAGGGTTTGTCCTGTTTGAACCGGTGGCGCTTTTCTGTATGCTGACGATCACATACGAGAGTTTTCTGGTGTGTGTCAGGGTATACAGCTGCGTGATGATGGTGCTTGCCGTCCTGGGGGCAGTCATGCTGGTAAGAAGGGCTGTGATCAGGAGGGGCGCTCCGGGAATTCGCGGACTTATGCTTGCGCTGTTTCCGGGATACGGGGAGGAGACTCTCAGCGACCTGATGCACCCGAGGCGCGATGCGGTGAGGTTCGACAGACGTTTTGGTGTGAGCGAGAGCATTTATTTTGCCGCATTTTTGCTCATGTTTCTGATACAGGCGGTCATGGCCGTGAGATATGCCTTCTTTGACGGGGATGACGCCTATTATGTGGTTGTTTCCGTCCTTGCTGATCAGACCGACACCATGTATACGATACTTCCGTATACGGGTTATTCCACCGCGCTGGATTTCAGGCATGCGCTCGCCACATGGACGCTTTGGACGGCCTTTATTGCGAGATCATGTCACATTCACGCCGCAGTGCTCATTCATACGGTTCTTCAGCCGTATCTACTGGCTATGTGCTATTATGCGTATTTTCTTGTGGCCATGCGGCTTTTCAGGAGAAGACTGGACATGGTGCCTCTCTTTCTGTGTTTTATCAGCATCTGCTCTATGTTCGGCAACGTATCGATCTACACCAGGGAGACCTTTTTCATGATGAGGACCTGGCAGGGAAAGGCCATGGTGGGAAGCTTTATCATCCCCCTCATGTTTTTCCTGCTTCTGGGATTTACCAGGGATGAGGCGGGTCTCAGATGGGTTCACAGGACACCCGTCGAAAAGCGGACTCTTTGGTTTCTGCTCCTTATGGTAAACATATCGGCATCATTTTTCAGCACGTCGGGGATAATGATAACGCTTGCTCTGACGGCGGCGGGGTTCGGCATACCGGTATTGTTTACGGGCTGGCGCGGTGACGTCGAGAGGAAGCAGCTGATAAGACACAAGATGATCTCGCTTGGTGCGGCGGCATCGACATGTATCCCGAATGTCGCGCTCGCGGCGGCGGGCTGGCTTTTAAGCAGATAGCGAAAGACTTATATGTACGGCATATTCATGGAATCCTGGGTGATATTCAAGCTTTACGGCGGCAGATGGAGTTATCTTCTGCTCTATTTTGCGGCGCTTATCTTTGTGGCGGTAAAGGCGAAGGATAAAGAGATAAAGCTGCTCTTCGCCTGGCTTCCGCTGATGATGCTCGCGGTGTTTTTCTTCCCGCCCTTCAGAAAAGTCTATGTCAGGGTCTTCGGGGACGGAAACACCCAGTACAGGCTGTTGTGGCTGGTGCCGATGGGCATGACCGTATCCTATGCCGGATGTCTTGCCGCAACACTCGTTCCCATGAGGGGGAACAGACTGGGTCTCAAGCGGATAACGGACAGGATACTGATACCTGTCGCAGTCTCGGCACTCATCATGGCCTGCGGTTCACTTGTATACCTGAACCCGCTTGTGACAAAGGCTGAAAATCCGTGGCATATCCCTCAGGAGGCCATTGAGGTGGCGGATATCATCGCTCCCGAACAGACACCCGGCGCGGGAAGATTGAGAGTGCGGGCTGCCGTGCCGTCTGAGCTTGTACATTTTATCAGACAGTATAATACGGATATAGTGCTGGCTTACGGCAGGGATATAATAGCTTATAACTATTACAATGAGATACATGAGAGACTTGAAAAGACAGAACGGATAGATGTACGCGGACTGGCAGAGGTTCTAAAGGACGACGGCGTGCAGTATCTGGTCCTGAAGAGAGATGCGCCCGTCGATACGGATCCCGCTGACGCAGGCTTCATGTTGTATGCGGAGACCGAATCCTACAGGATCTTTGAAGTGCCCGGATGGGCCGGAGGGTGAATATGAAAAAACTGCAGATAATCCTTCTTATTGCCATACTTGCGGTTGTGGGCTTTTTTGCCTGGAAATTCATAAAATGGGACAGGAGCGGGAATGCCGATGCCGGGGAGGAGTATGACACCGGTGAGGATTTCGATATAGAACTGGCTGACCAGATCTTTGAGCTGTCAGATGCGGATCTGAAGGGCAAAAAAGAGGACGGGAAGGATACGATCCTCTGCCTGGGCAATGACAGCTTTGCCTGGGATTATGACAATGGTCTGTGCAGGGTGCTTGCGGAAAAGACTGGCGCTGATGTCAGAAACGGCGCTTTTCCGGGATCTACGATCACTGACAGCGATGAGTTCAGCTTCGTCAATATCGCGAGGGATATTGCGGAGGGGGATTTCAGTGATCTTGAGGCGCCTGCAGAGGCCCTCTGGAATGATAACTACAATTTCCAGCATTCTCTTGAAACGCTTAGAGACACGGATTATGCCGCGCTTGATACGATGGTCATATTTTATGATGCCGAGGATTATATGAGACAGCGCTCCCCGTATAATCCGGATGAAGATAAGAGAAAGACTGACACCTCCACTGTCGCAGGTGCATATTCCACGGGAATAGGCCTCATCAGGGAGGCGCTTCCGCATGTGAGGATCATACTCGTCACTCCGATGCTGGTCCTCACATACACGCCCGAGGGTACCCCTACTCCTGCCGACAGATATGATTACGGACACGGCAAACTGGACGTCTATGTGGATCAGATCGTAAGGACCGGATATGAGATGGGCGTGACTGTGCTTGACAATTATCACGGTATGACGGAGGACGACAACGCCAACGGATATCTGGCGGATACCACGCATCTCTCCGCGGCCGGCTGTGCAGCCCTGGCCGAACACATAAAAAAAGTGCTCTGAAGCTCAGAGCACCTTTCCGAGAAAGTTCTTTAATCTGTCGCTCTTCGGGTGGGAGAAGAAGGTTTCAGGCTCACCCTCTTCGACGAAATCCCCGCCGTCGAGGAACATAACTCTGTTTGCAACCTCCCTCGCAAAACCCATCTCATGGGTCACCACGACCATGGTCATCTTTTCTTCGGCCAGATCCTTCATGACCGAGAGCACCTCGCCGACCATCTCGGGGTCAAGAGCACTTGTGGGCTCGTCGAAGAGCATGATCTGCGGCCTCATGCAAAGGGCCCGGACTATCGCTATGCGCTGCTGCTGACCGCCTGAGAGCTCGCCGGGATAGGACGACGCCCTGTCTGAGAGTCCGACTCTCGAAAGAAGCTCTGATGCATAGCTTTCCGCCTCCTCCTGTGTCTTCTTCTGCAGCTTCATGGGCGCTATCGTGAGGTTCTTCATGATGGTCATGTGCGGGAACAGATTGAACTGCTGGAAGACCATACCCATTCTCTGGCGGTGTGTGTCGATGTCGGTGGTTTTATCGCAGATGTCGATGCCGTGTCTGATATCGCCGTCCACATCGTCATATACATAAATGTGACCGCCGTCAGGCGTCTCAAGACGGTTGAGGCATCTGAGAAAGGTGGATTTGCCGGAGCCCGACGGTCCGATGACACATACCACATCTCCGCGGTCTATCTCAGTTGATATATCATTGAGGACTATGTGTCCGTCAAATTGCTTTACCAGATGCTCCACTCTGATCAGGACATCGCCCTGTGCTCTATCTTCTTGTGCCACGGGACAGCCTCCTTTCCAGAACGGATACGAGCTTCGTCAGCGCAAGCACCATGATGAGATATATCAGTGCCACTGCGATCAGGGGCAGGAACGCCGAATATGTGCGGCTTCGTATGATATCGCCGCCCTTGGTGAGATCCTCGAGGGCGATGTAGCCTGCCACAGAGGTCTCCTTTAACAGGGTTATGTACTCGTTGCAAAGAGTCGGCACCACGACGCGGAAGGCCTGGGGCATGATGATATGCACCATGGTCTGACCGTAGTTGAAGCCGAGACTCCTTCCTGCCTCAAACTGACCTTTCGGCACCGAATTTATACCGGATCTGAATATCTCTGCCTGATAGGCTCCGGAGTTGATGCCGAAGGCTATTATCGCGGTCAGCGTCTTATCTATCCTGACGCTTGCAAAGATGACAAAGTAGATGATCATCAGCTGCACGACCACGGGCGTACCGCGTATGACTGTTAGATACAGACCGCACAGCTTGTTGGCGATCTTCATCCGGCCGGTGTTTTCGTAGGTGCTCCTTATTATGGCGACAACAAAACCAAGGACAACGCCCATCAGCGCTGAAAACAGCGTGACAATGAGCGTGACCTTCAGACCGTTTGTCAGATAATGCCAGCGGTCGTCTTTGACAAAATTCAGATAAAGAGCGTCGTAAAATGCGGAAAACATATCTTTGATCTTTTGTTTATCAGTTTGCGGTTATGTACTTTGCAACGATCTTGTCGAGAGTTCCGTCGCTCTTGAGCTCGGAGAGGGCCTTGTTGACATTCTCCAGAAGTGCGGTGTTGCCCTTTCTGATCGCGGCGGCGTACTGCTCGTCGGTGTAGCTCTCATCGAGGATCTTTAGTCCGGAAGTCTCGGCAACAAATACCTTGGCGGGCTCGCTGTCGATGACAACGGCATCGATCTTTCCCTGTGACAGAGCCTGTACGGCTTCCATACCTTTGTTGTAGCGCTCTATGTTTGCGAATTCATCGGAGCAGTAGATATCGCCGGTGGTTCCGGTCTGAACGCCGATCACCGAATTGGCATCGAGATCGCTGAGAGAGGAGATGCCTGATGTCTCGGTTACTATGACGACCTGGCTTGAGCTCGCATAGGAATCGGAGAAATCCACGCTCTGCTTTCTGTCCTCGGTCACGGTCATGCCTGCGAGACCGATATCGGCCTTGCCGGAAGATACCTCGGGAATGATGGAATCAAAAGCGATGTCCTCGATCTTGAGCTCGCAGCCCATCTTTTCGGCAATGGCAGCGGCGATCTCGGCATCGATGCCGACGATCTTGTCGCCTTCGTGATATTCATAGGGCGGGAACTCAGCGTTGGTCGCCATGACAAGGACGCCCTTGGTGGCGGTGCCGGTGTCGGAGCCGCCCTTTGAAGAGCCGCATGCGGCGAGCGCAAGGACCATCGTGAGAATAAGTGCTGCGGAAATCAGTTTTTTCATAATTATCTTTCCTCCTCTATACATGACAATTTCATAACTGTTCAAATCACGGAATATGTATAGCACAAATGACGATCATAAGTCAATAAACCGGGGCCGATTGTTCAGCTCCCGTCAGGATGGAATGTCGTGGCTTGCTGTCTGTTCGCGGCCCTCATATCCCTGAAGAAGCCCCTGATCAGAGCAGAGCACTCCTCTTCGAGAACGCCGCGGATAACTTCTGCCTGATGCATGAAATCCGGATTCTCAAGTATGTTCACGATGGAACCTGCACTGCCCGATTTGTCACTGGCGGCACCTATGACCACACGCGGTATCCTTGCCTGTATAATGGCTCCTGCGCACATCTGGCACGGCTCGAGTGTGATATATATCGTGCAGTCCTCGAGGCGCCAGTCGCCGATCGCTTTATTTGCGCGCCTTATCGCCGTCATTTCGGCATGGGAGAGCGAGGTCCTGTCCGTGTTTCGGCGGTTGTAGCCCCTGCCGATGATCTCGCCGTCCCGGACTATAACGCAGCCGATCGGCACTTCGCCGTGCCGCAGAGCCAGCCTCGCCTGCGCCAGGGCCTTTTTCATGTAGAAGATATCGTCTTTTTCCGTGTGAGGATCGGCATTCATGGTCATGAGTATAACAAAGGTAAGGCAAAGCTTCAATGCGGGATTGCAGGTCACAGGGTTCCGAAAGGGCAAAGAATGTGGTAGTATAATGCATATCGCGATTTATGCTGCTTTTCGGAGGGAAAAGACATGACACTTGAAGAAGCAAAAGAAAAACTCGTAAAATACGGCCAGGAACACGTTCTGAAATACTGGGACTCGCTGGACGGGGATGAGAAGGAAAAGCTTCTCGCACAGATCGACAGAACCGATTTTGCGGTGCTGGAAAACTGCGCAAAGAGGGGACATACATACCCCCGCGGAGTATTTGCACCCATGAGGACAATGCAGCTTGCGGAGATCGAAGAGAACAGGGAGAGATTTCTTGCCGCAGGTTCGGAGAAGATCAGGCAGGGAAAGGTGGCGGCAGTCCTTCTTGCGGGAGGCATGGGTACGCGTCTGGGATCTGATAAGCCAAAGGGTATGTATGATATAGGTCTGACAAAGCATGTCTATATATTCCAGAGACTCATCGAGAATCTGCTGGAGGTCGTGGAGCAGACGGGCGGCTGGCCCAGACTTTTCATAATGACGAGCGAAAAGAACGATGCCGACACAAGGGCGTTCCTGAAGGAACACGGGTATTTCGGCTATCGTGAGGACAGGGTCACCTTTTTCATGCAGGATATGGCGCCGGCCTCCGATTATGACGGAAAGGTCTATATGGAGAGCAGGAGCGAGATATCGACCTCGCCAAACGGGAATGCCGGATGGTTCTCATCGCTTATGAAAGCGGGACTGCTTCCTCTGGTTCATGAAGAGGGCATAGAGTGGATGAACATCTTTGCGGTGGACAATGTGCTGCAGAGGATAGCCGATCCCGTATTTGTCGGTGCCACCGTGGAAGCCGGGGTAGAGGCAGGTGAAAAGGTGGTGAAGAAGAACGCGCCCGATGAAAAGGTGGGCGTCGTGTGCCTTGAGGACGGCAGACCCTCGATCGTGGAGTACTACGAGCTTACGGACGAGATGGCGGAAAAGAAGGATGAGAACGGCGAACCCGCATATCTGTTCGGCGTCATATTGAATTATCTCTTCAGGGTTGACGCACTTGAGAGGATTTCCAAGGGAGCCCTGCCGCTGCATGTCGTGGAGAAAAAGATACCGCACATCGACGACGACGGAAATCCGGTAAAGCCCTCGGAGCCCAACGGATGTAAGTTTGAGCAGCTTGTCCTCGATATGATCCACGAGATGAACAGCGCGCTGTCCTTTGAGGTCGTGAGGGAAAAGGAGTTTGCGCCCATCAAGAATCCGACGGGGATCGACTCGGTTGAGTCAGCAAGGGAGCTCTGCAAAAAGAACGGAATAGAACTGTAGGAGGTAAATGATATGGCGATTCTTGTAACAGGCGGAACGGGGTACATAGGAAGTCATACGGTTGTTGAACTTGTGCAGTCGGGGAACGATGTTGTTATACTTGACAATCTCTCCAATTCGGACGAGCGCGTGCTGGGAAGGCTTAAGGAGATAACCGGTCGCGATATCACCTTTTACAAAGGCGACATAAGGGACAGGGGGATCTTTGAGGAGATCTTCGCGAAGGAAAAGATCGACAGCGTGATCCACTTCGCGGGACTGAAGGCAGTGGGCGAGTCGGTCTCGAAGCCGTGGGAGTATTATGACAACAATATCACGGGCACTCTCACGATGCTTGATGAGATGAGAAAGCACGGAGTAAAGAACATCATATTCTCGTCATCCTCCACAGTATACGGCGATCCCGATCAGGTGCCCGTCACGGAGGAGTCCCCCAAAAAGGCCTGCACAAATCCCTACGGCTGGACAAAATCCATGCTGGAGCAGATACTCACCGACATGCATACTGCTGACAGCGAGTGGAACGTGGTGCTGCTTCGTTATTTCAATCCGATAGGGGCGCACAAGTCGGGACGGATAGGCGAGAATCCGGACGGGATACCCAATAACCTGATGCCGTATATCACTCAGGTGGCAGTGGGAAAACTGAAGGAGCTGTCGGTGTTCGGCGATGATTACGACACCAGGGACGGCACGGGAGTGAGAGACTACATACATGTTGTGGACCTCGCAAAAGGACATGTGGCTGCGCTGAAGAAGCTTGAGCCGGGAAGCGGGCTGAGTATCTATAATCTGGGGACGGGCACGGGCTACAGCGTGCTTGAGATCGTCAGGACATTTGAAGAGGTGAACGGGGTAAAGATCCCGTACGTGATAAAGGGCAGGCGCGCAGGCGACATAGCCGAGAATTATGCGTCGCCCAAAAAGGCAAAAGAAGAACTCGGCTGGGTCGCGGAGAACGGCATAAGGGAAATGTGTGAGGATTCGTGGCGCTGGCAAAAAAACAATCCCGGCGGATATGCAGACTGAACCGGTGAACTGACATGATAACCAGGCAGATAATCAGAAGATCCATAGAGGAGCTGTCCGCCATCACCGGAGTGAAGCTTGCGGTCTACGATATCAATAACGAGCCGGTCGCGCACACCGGTGAGGATTGGGATCCGCCGCAGGAAGGACGGACGCCTGTCGAGGATGATGAGCAGATCAGGTTCATGATTGCCGCAGAGGGGGCCGGAAGCGAGCAGGTGTCAAAGATAGCGGCAGCCGAGCTTCGCGAACTGATGGCGGCATACAGGGACAAACCGGATGCCGGCAGTTTTTTCCAGAACCTGCTCCAGGACAATCTGCTTCTTGTGGACATTTATCAGCGCGCCAAAAAACTGCATATAGAGGACAAAGTGCGCAGGGTTGTCTATCTGATAGATGCGGATGCCGCTGCCGCAACAGAATATCTGTCGGGCATGTTTACGTCGAAAAGCGGTGACTATGTGACGACCGTCGACGAGCGCAGCATAGTCGTAATAAAGGCGCTCGAGCCGTCGGATGACAGGAATTCTCTTGATGACATTGCTTCGTCCATAGTAGGCCTTCTGAACACGGAGGCGATGGTCAAGGCCAGGGTGGCATACGGCACTCCCGCGGCGGAGCTGCGCGAGCTGAGCAGATCATACAAGGAGGCGCTGCTCGCTTTGGATGTCGGCCGGATCTTCTACGAGGAAAAACCGGTCGTCGCGTACAGCTCGCTTGGTATAGGCAGGCTTATCTATCAGCTTCCCGCAAATCTTTGCCGTGTATTTATAAGTGAAGCCATAGGATCGGACGAGGTTCTCGATTTTGACGAAGAGACCAGGACCACGGTAGACATATTCTACGAATGTGGACTCAACGTGTCTGAGGCCGCAAGGAAGATGTTCCTGCACAGAAACACGCTCGTATACAGGCTGGATAAGCTTCAGAAGGATACGGGGCTTGACATCAGGACTTTTGACGGCGCATTGACGCTGAAGATTGCCATGATGGTCTGCAGTTATCTGAAATATCTGAACAGTAAGTCCTATTGAAAAATGCGCCCGCCGCCTGTTCGCAACACAGGAGGAGCACCGCTTAGTGCTGCTTCGTCCCCGACCTGACACGGTTCGCGGGTCCGCCTTGCACGAGGACGGCGGACGCAAGGAATATGCTATCCGAATGAAGGGTGATTGTCAATATCCTCCGGATGCTGTGCGGCCTTTCTTTTCGAATGACGTTATAAACTGTTCGATCGCGGCGATGTCATCGGAGAACAGGATGCGCTCAAGGGCTTCGCGCTCCATGTATCCTGCGCTGATCATTGAGCTGTACATAGAACGGAGAGGCTCATAGTAGCCTTTTACATTGAACAGAATGCAGGGACTGTCATTGAGACCGAGGCGCTGCCAGGAGAACATGCAGGAAATCTCCTCGAGAGTGCCGGCTCCGCCAGGGAGAGCGATCGTGGCATCGGCCAGGTCGCACATGAGGCGTATCCTTGATGACATATCCTCCGTGGCGATACAGTTTGTGAGACCCTCATGGCACCAGCCGAGATCGATCATGAAATGAGGTATGACGCCGGTGACAATACCTCCGTTATCCAGGACGGTATCGGCAATCCTGCCCATCATGCCGACTTTCCCCGCGCCGTATATGAGCTCGTGGGAATTGTCCGCCATCCAGGCTCCGAGTTTTACCGCCGCATCGGAAAAGGCCGGATCGGCGCCCGATGCCGCGCCGCAATACACTGCTATCTTCATGTAACACAGTTTAGCGCAATTTTCATTATCAAACAATATGTTTTAAGGTTGCGTTTTTTGGCGCAAGATTGTAGAATAATCACGTTGTTTTGTTTTCGGCGGCCTACGTCGATGATAACGGGGAGCCTGATACCGTTCGATGCATCGCAGATGCGAGATTACGGGATCGGGTCCGTGCGAAGCCATATTGATGATCACTTCGAATACCTGAGGAGGCAAGACATTGACAGACAATACGATTGAAGCCATCCGTGGCGCGGAACGTGAGTCACAGACCAGAGAAAAAGAAGCCCGGGCAAAAGCGGCGCAGATAGTGGATGAAGCGCGCGCAAAGGCCAAAATGACGATCGCAGAGGCGCTCACCGTTCTGAAGGAGAGCGATGAGGCCGAGATGAGATCGGTCGACGAAGAGGGCGAGAAGCTCATGGAAAAGGCCATTCAGGAGGCGTCGGAGGAGACCGGTGCACTCCGTGAAAGGGTCAAACAGAACGAGGCGGCTGCAGTTGAAGCGGTTCTCACATATCTGACAAAGGGGGCATAAATGGCCGTACTTTCCATGAAGAGAGTCCTGGTTATCGGACTCAGAAAAGACAGAAAGAAGATCCTGGAACTCCTTCAGCGCAAGGGGGTCATGCAGATCGACATATCGGGCAGCGAGGGAGAAAACGAGGCGGATGACGTGTTTCAGAAAACGGACACCGCCGGCATACGCGCTACTTTTGAAAAAAACATATCCCTGGCAGATCATGCGCTGGGAGTTCTCGATGCCGCGGCACCCCCGGAAAACGCCGGCGGCGGTCTCTTTTCGGGACGCGAAAAGATGTCGCTCACGGACTATGAGACCAATTCCAAGAAACGCGATAAGATTATGGATATGGTCTACAATATCCAGAAAATGGATAAGCGCAGGAGTGAGATCGCCGGAGAGATCCCCAAGGTTGAGACTCAGCTTGAGTCACTGGTGCCCTGGCTCGATCTTCCGTATCCCATGGATTACGAGGGATCGAAGTTTACCCGTACGTTTATCGGAACGCTTGCAAATGAGGTTCCCGAGGAGGATATCTTAAAGAATATCACGACCGATGCAGTTGCGGTGGATATAATCTCGACATCTCCGGAGCAGACCTGCGTTGCGGTTACCTGCCTCAGGGAAGATCAGGCAGCGACCGAGGAGGAACTCAGACACATGGGCTTTGCCAGACCTGCGGTAAGCGGCGATACTCCCGACAGGCAGAAGGAAGAGCTTTCGATAAAGCTGGAAATGCTGCAGAGCGAGGATGAGAGCCTCAGGGAGAAGATAGCTTCTTACGCACCCCACAGGGACGAGCTCAGGTTTGTTGCGGACCATTTCAGAATGAGATCCGATAAATACAGGGTAATCGGCAGCCTCGAACAGACGGACAGGGTGTTTATCCTGCATGGTTATGTGGCTGAAAGGGATTCAAAGAAGCTCGAGGAGCTGCTCTCGTCGAGATACGACTGTGTGGTTGAGTTCTCCGATCCTGCAGAGGATGAGGAAGTACCGGTTCTTCTCAAGAATAATGCATATGCGGCGCCGGTTGAAGGAGTTGTGGCTTCTTATGCCATGCCTGCCAAGGGTGAGATAGACCCCACATTCCTCGCGGCGATCTTCTATTATTTCCTGTTCGGCATGATGCTTTCCGATGCGGCGTACGGTCTGATAATGGTCGTAGGCGTGGCTGTGGTACTGAAAAAGTACAGGGACAGCATGGAAGCCGGCATGAAAAAGACTCTGACCATGTTCCAGTATGCCGGCGTCGGCACGATCTTCTGGGGCGTGATGTTCGGTTCATACTTCGGCGATCTGCCGGCGGTCATAATAAGGACGTTCTTCAACCCTTCCCTGCCTGCGGATTTCTCGCTGGCTGTCTGGTGTGAGCCGGCCATAGAACCGATGACGGTGCTCGGATTTGCGTTCATTATCGGTATAGTCCATGTATTTTTCGGAATGGGAGCTCTTGCCTACACCGATATCAAACAGGGGAAGGTGCTTGATGCCATATACGATGTGGGATTCTGGTATCTGCTCCTCATAGGTGCGATCGGCATCCTGCTCAATACCGATATGGTAGGCGGTATGTTCGGCCTTCACCTGAATCTTCCAGGCAGCGTGATGCTCGTTTTTGAAGTTCTTGCGCTCATAGGCGCGGTCGGCATTGTGCTCTTCGGTGGACGGGAGTCGTCCAACTGGGGACTCAGGATCGGAAAGGGACTGTATGCCCTTTACGGCATAAGTTCATATCTGTCCGACATTCTTTCGTATTCAAGACTGCTGGCACTGGGACTTGCGACGGGCGTTATATCCAGCGTTTTCAATTCCATGGCGGCCATGGTGGCAAAGCCGCCGGTGATAGGGCCCATACTGTTCGCTCTCATCGTGGTGATAGGACACACATTGAACCTTGCGATAAACGCACTTGGTGCATATGTGCACACCAACCGTCTTGAATATGTCGAATTCTTCGGCAAGTTCTACAACGGCGGCGGCAAGCCTTTCGAGCCGTTCACCGAAAACACGAAGCATTATCGCGTGACGGAATGATCACGCGGATGTGATACAAAGGAAACAGATCATAACTAACAAACGGAGGAAAAAAACATGGGTGATTTAGGTCTTTTCTTTGCAATCCTTGGTGCGGCGCTGGCAGCGCTGGTTGCCGGAGCAGGCAGCGCCAAAGGCGTCGGTATGGCCGGTCAGGCAGCGGCGGGTGTCGTCACTGATCAGCCGGATATGTTCGGACGTGTGCTCATTCTGCAGCTGCTGCCCGGTACGCAGGGTATCTACGGACTGCTTATAGCATTCGTTGCCATGAACAATCTGGGCATCATCGGCGGAGCGCCCCAGCAGATCACACTGCTCAAGGGTCTGGCTTATCTCGGAGCATGCCTGCCCATGGCTATAGTCGGTTATATTTCTGCCATCAATCAGGCCAAGGCCGCTGTCGCATCCATCGCTCTTGTAAGCAAGCGCCCCGATCAGTTCGGTAAGTCCATGCTGTTCCCTGCGATGGTCGAGACATATGCGATCTTTGCATTGCTGATCTCCATCCTGGCAATCAACGGTGTAGGAGCCATCTAACTGCAGGCTGTAATCGAAAGGAAAGGTAACTATGGCGGGATTAGAAAAAATCCTCGGCGAGATCAGAGCCCAGGCGGATGAGAGTGTCCGCAAGATACTGGAGGAAGCCGAGAATGAGGCGAAAGCCATCCGCGATGAGGCCGGGAAGGAAGCAGAAGGCAATGCCGAGCGCCACGAGCGCGAGGCAAAAAAGCGTGTTGAAGACAGACTGAACAGAAAGGTTTCTGCCGCCGCACTGAAAAAACGCCAGATGCTTCTTGCTGAGAAACAGAAGCTCATCGGCGAGGTTCTTGAGACAGCTAAGAAGAGCTTTGTCGAAATGCCTGAGGATAAGTATTTTGAGGCCATGCTCGGATTGGTCGAGAAAAATGCACTGTCAGAGCCCGGTCAGATACGCTTCAATGCAAGGGATCTTGGGAGACTGCCCAGGGATTTTGCCAGCAAGATCGAAAACACGGCATTCAAGAAGGGCGGAAGACTTACGCTCTCCAAAGATGCGGCCGATATAGACGGCGGTTTCCTGCTTATTTATGACGGAATAGAGCAGAACTGCTCGATCTCATCGATGTTTGAGACAAATGCTGAGGAGCTGTCGGATGAGATACAGAAGATTCTGTTTTGAGATAGGAGCGGATGCCAATGGCTGAACAATATATCTATGCTGTGGCAAGAGTCCGCAGCAAAGAGCTGAAGCTCCTTACCGGCCAGGTTTTTGACGCACTGGTTTCGGCTGCGTCTGCTCAGGACGCGGTAAAGATACTGGCGGATCACGGATGGGGCGACGGTGATATCAACCGGATCGACGAAATGCTTCAGGCGGAGCGTGAGAAGACCTGGTCCTTTATCGCCGAGCTGGTTCCGGACATGTCGGTGTTTGATGTATTTCTTTATGCCGGTGATTATCACAACCTCAAGGCGGCGGTCAAGGAGACTGCGAGGATGGAGAGACGGGATTCTGTCTTCGTAGGAAAAAAAGAGTGCACCGTAGATCCGGAGCTTATGAGAAATGCCGTGAGAGACAGGGATTTCGAAGCGTTGCCGAAGGAAATGCGGGATGTGGCGAGGGATGCTTTGGATGCTCTTCTTCACACGGGCGATGGACAGATGTCTGACATCATGATAGATAAAGCTGCGCTTACCAGGATTCTGGCAGCAGGGAAGAAGTCTGACAGTGACATCTTAAGGACGTACGCCGAGCTGACAGTCGCGTGTGCCGACATCAAGGCAGCAATCAGGGCATGTCTGATGAAGAAGGACAGAAGCTTTCTCGACAGAGCCCTCGCGCCGTGCGATACGCTGGATATAGGAGAGCTTGCTCTGGCCGCTTCCGAATCCGTTGATGCGGTATATGAGTATCTGTCCAGAACCGTATATTCGGATGCGATCCCGCAGATAAGAACATCACTGTCTGCGTTTGAGCGCTGGTGTGACAACCTTCTGATAGACAAGATCCGTCCGGAGATCCATCACCCCTTCACGATAGGTCCGCTTGCGGCGTATATCCTGGCCAGGGAAAATGAGATCAAATGTGTCAGGATGATACTTTCGGGCAAGATGAACGATCTTTCGGCCGATTCCATCAGGGAGAGAGTGAGGGATTCATATGTATAGAATGGCGGTCATGGGAGATAAGGACAGCATATACGGATATGCCGCGCTCGGAATGGAGGTTGCTCCCGTCACGGAGGACATGGAGGCGGTAAAAAAACTCAGAGAACTTGCTGAGGGCGATTATGCAGTCATCTATATAACCGAAGCTCTTGCAGCGAGGATCCCCGGTGAGATCGCGCGTTATCGCGAGCAGATGCTCCCGGCGATAATCCTGATACCCGGCGTATATGGAAATACCGGCGCCGGTATCGCAAATGTAAAAAAATCCGTCGAGCAGGCGGTTGGTAGTGATATCCTGTTCGGAAATGAATAAAAAAGGAGCGAGCGAATGAGTACAGGAACGATCAAAAAAGTCGCAGGTCCTCTGGTCATAGCCAGGGGAATGGGCGAAGCCAACATGTTCGATGTCGTCCGTGTCAGCAATGAACGTCTGATAGGCGAGATCATCGAGATGCACGGCGATGAAGCCTCAATTCAGGTTTACGAGGAAACTTCGGGACTTAAGCCCGGGGCGCCCGTGGAATCAACCGGACAGCCTATGAGCGTTGAGTTGGGACCCGGTCTGATCGGGAGTATCTATGACGGAATACAGAGACCTCTCGATGATATCATGAAGGTCACCGGCGGTAATCTGCTGAAGCGCGGTGTTGAAGTGCCCTCCCTTAAGAGAGATAAGGTATGGCATTTTGTCCCCGTAAAGAAGGCCGGAGACAGCGTGGTTGAGGGTGATATCCTCGGAACGGTCCAGGAATCTCCCATAGTTGTACAGAAGATACTTACCCCCGTCGGGACAAAGGGTACAATAGAAAAGATCGCCGAGGGTGACTATACGGTCACGGATGTGATAGCTGTGATCAAGGGTGAGGACGGGAAGAGCACGGATGTGACGCTTATGCAGAAGTGGCCGGTCCGCCGCGGACGTCCCTACAAGCAGAAGCAGTCGCCGGATACGCCGCTGATCACCGGTCAGAGAGTTATAGATACACTGTTCCCTATCGCCAAGGGCGGTGTGGCTGCTGTTCCCGGGCCCTTCGGATCAGGAAAGACGGTCGTGCAGCACCAGCTCGCAAAGTGGGCGGAGGCTGATATAGTCGTATACATCGGCTGCGGCGAGCGCGGAAACGAGATGACCGACGTTCTGAACGAGTTCCCCGAGCTGAAGGATCCCAAGACGGGACACTCCCTGATGGAGAGAACCGTGCTGATAGCCAATACATCCGACATGCCTGTTGCGGCGCGTGAAGCGAGTATCTACACGGGTATCACCATAGCCGAATACTTCCGCGATATGGGTTATTCGGTTGCTCTGATGGCCGATTCCACCTCAAGATGGGCCGAGGCTCTGCGTGAGATGTCAGGACGACTTGAGGAAATGCCCGGTGAGGAAGGTTATCCCGCGTATCTGGGTTCCCGTCTAGCACAGTTCTATGAGAGAGCCGGCCGTGTTATCACTCTCGGAGAGGAAGAGAGAGAGGGTTCACTTTCGGTTATAGGTGCTGTCTCACCCGCCGGCGGTGATATATCCGAGCCTGTCACCCAGGCGACACTGCGAATAGTCAAGGTGTTCTGGAGACTTGATTCGGATCTGGCGTATAAGAGACACTTCCCGGCTATCAACTGGCTCGAATCATATTCGCTCTATGACAAGCTTGACGGCTGGTTTGACGCCAACGTTGACAAGCAGTGGGGTGAACTCAAGGGCCGTGTGATGAGACTGCTTCAGGAGGAATCTTCACTGCTTGAGATGGTTCGTCTGGTCGGCGAAGATGCGCTGTCGGCTCCCGACAGACTGAAGATGGAAGCCGCAAGATCGATCCGAGAGGACCTGCTTCAACAGAACGCGTTTATGGAGGAAGATACCTATACATCGCCCCATAAACAGTACATGCTCATGAAACTGGTCATGACCTTCTACGATTTAAGCGGCGATGCGCTGGAGAAGGGCGCCGATATCAACAAGATAGTCGGAATGGATGTACGTGAAGCCATCGGCCGTTTCAAGTATACGGCTGAGGATCAGGTTGACAGTCGCTTTGATGAGATCGAGAGAAAGCTTCATCAGGAAGTTGATGCGATCGTACAGGCAAAGGAGGAATTCTAAATGTCTAAAGAATACAGGACTATACAGGAAGTTGCCGGACCTCTGATGCTGGTGCGCGGCGTTGATGATGTGGCGTACGATGAACTGGGTGAGATCGAGCTCGCAAACGGCGAGAAAAGACGCTGCAAGGTTCTTGAGATAGATGATGGAAACGCGCTGGTTCAGCTCTATGAGGTTTCGACAGGTATCAATCTGGAATCCTCCAAGGTGAGATTCCTCGGAAGAAGTCTGGAACTCGGTGTTTCAGAGGATATGCTCTCCAGAGTTTTTGACGGACTGGGCCGTCCCATTGACGGCGGTCCCGATATCCTTCCCGAGGAGCGCAGGGATATCAACGGTCTGGCGATGAACCCCGCCGCGCGTGATTACCCTTCGGAGTTTATACAGACGGGCGTTTCGGCCATCGATGGTCTGAACACACTTGTCCGCGGACAGAAGCTCCCCATTTTCTCCGCATCCGGACTTCCTCATGCGCAGCTTGCGGCGCAGATAGCGAGACAGGCCAAGGTTGTCGGTACGGATGAACCCTTCGCTGTTGTCTTTGCGGCAATGGGTATCACCTTTGAGGAATCGAACTTCTTCATTGAGAGCTTCCAGGAGACCGGCGCCATTGACAGGGCGGTACTGTTCATGAACCTGGCGAATGACCCCGCTGTCGAGCGTATAGCAACTCCCAGAATGGCGCTGACGGCCGCGGAGTATCTCGCATTTGAGAAGGGCATGCACGTTCTGGTCATACTGACCGACATCACGAACTATGCTGATGCACTGCGTGAGGTTTCGGCGGCAAGAAAAGAGGTTCCGGGACGCCGCGGATATCCGGGATATATGTACACTGACCTGGCAACACTTTACGAGCGCGCCGGAAGGCAGCGCGGAAGAAACGGATCCATAACCATGATCCCCATCCTCTCCATGCCGGAAGATGACAAGACTCATCCCATCCCCGACCTTACAGGATATATCACTGAGGGTCAGATCATTCTTTCGCGTGACCTGTACAGAAAAGGCGTTCAGCCGCCCATCGACGTGCTTCCTTCGCTGTCGCGTCTGAAGGATAAGGGTATAGGTGACGGAAAGACGAGAGAAGACCACGCAAACACCATGAACCAGCTCTTTGCGGCATACGCGCGCGGAAAGGACGCCAAGGAACTCATGGTCATCCTCGGCGAGGCGGCGCTTACTGATATCGACAAACTGTATGCGAAATTTGCCGATGAGTTTGAATCGAAATATGTATCACAGGGTTATCGCACGGACCGCTCCATTGAGGAGACTCTTAACCTTGGCTGGGATCTGCTCCGCATACTGCCCAGAACCGAGCTCAAGAGAATCAGGGATGAGTACTTGGATAAATACTACGACAGATAAGTGAACGGAGGTAAAGATGCCTACTGTTAATCCTACCAGAATGGAGCTTACCAGGCTGAAGGGCAAGCTCGCAACAGCCACCAGAGGGCATAAGCTCTTAAAGGACAAGCGCGATGAACTGATGCGTCAGTTCCTTGATCTTGTGCGCGTGAATAAGACTCTCAGAGAACGGGTCGAAAAAGGTCTCAAGACTGCCAACAGCAATTTCGCGCTCGCAAGGGCGGCGATGAGCGATGAGACGGTGGAGGTCGCTTTCATGGCGTCCAAGCAGGAGATAGAAGTCGAGGTCGAACCGAAAAACGTTATGAGTGTCAATATCCCTCAGTTTACGGTTAAGACCAGGACCGATGATGAGAGTGACATCTATTCCTACGGCTTCGCCTTCACCTCAGCCGATCTTGATGACGCGGTGAGTTCGCTTGCGAGTGTTCAGGCGGATCTCATCAAGCTTGCGGAGGTTGAAAAAGCCTGCCAGCTCATGGCGGCAGAGATCGAGAAGACGAGACGAAGGGTCAAC
>JAILGA010000093.1 GCA_024697225.1 Lachnospiraceae bacterium | reverse complement strand
ACCATGAAGAGTACTTCAAGACCATGCGGACGCTGATCGGACTTGGCAAGGTGATCGAGCCATCCTTTATCTCCGAGCATATGCTGTTTCGGTGTGACCTGGTAAAGGCTCTCATGAAACGGATCGAGGACAATGATGCTGTCCCGGGGGAAAGCTGGTGGGAAAAGATCTTATATGCGATCCGATCGGAGAAACTGCTTGATAACAGTTTCTCCGAATTTGAAACCTATGGGACATTTGTGGCGCTTACGGTGCCCGGTGCATATCGTCTGAGAGAATGGCATTCCTTCCGTTACGCTGCGGAGTTTTTTGAGATCGACAAGATAGGTGAGAGAGATTATTATTGGCTCTCCCGTGATTTTACAGCGGCTTCTTTTGAAAAGAATATGTCGATCCGCGATGACCACCGAGGTCTCTTTGACAATCCGACTTATCAGGAAAAGATCTCTGCCAGGCAGATGCTGGAAGCGGTGCAGGCTGAATTTGATGAAGGCTATCTGGAGAAATGGGATCTCCCGCGCGTGGTCACAAAAGCCGAAGAAAGGCAGCAGATCGAAACCGGCCAGGATAAGCCCGGAGAGACTACTGCATCAGCAAGGCCTGCCAGGCTGCGTTATCTGGAGGAAGATACCTACAGGGAATACGAAGTCATGGGAGACTCTCTGGCAGAAAAAAAACCAGAGCAGGCATATCTGTGTTATGAAAACGCGGCCTTCCTTGCGACGGACGAGACGGAGAGGACAAGACTGACAGAGAAAAAAGAGACATACACGGCAAAGCATCCGGTCGATGTCCGCAAGACCTGTATACTGATACTGTCCTATAATCAGAGATACCTGACAGAGAAGTGCCTGGAGAGCATCGCCGATAACTGCGATCCCGCAAATGTATCCGTGATCGTTCTGGACAATGCTTCCGCGGATGATTCCCCGAAATGGCTGCACGAATACATAGATACCCACAAGGCGGAGGACGGTAATATCGAGATGATGCTTCTTCTTTCCGATGAAAATCTGGGATTCCCGGCCGGCTGTAACGCGGCGGCAGAATATGCACCGGAAGATGCGGATCTTTTCCTGCTCAACAACGATACACGCCTTCCGGCAAATGCGCTGTTCCGTATGAAGATGTGCCTGTATGAAAAAGAGGATATCGGTGCGGTTGGTGCCGTGCAGAACTATAATGCCAACAAGGATCAGACACAGGAGGTGGAACTGTCCCTCCCGGAACAGTATATGGCCTATGGCGCGAAGCACAATCGCACTGTGAACGATCCGCCGGAAGAACAGAAGAAACTCAGCGGATTTGCGATGCTCATCCGGCACGGTCTTTTCCATGCCTTAGGCGGCTTTGACGAGCGTTTTTCTCCGGGGTACTACGAGGACGATGATCTGTGCCTCAGGATCCGTAGGGAGGGCTTCCGGCTGTTCGTATGCCGCGGCAGCTTCATCTACCATGCCGGGAGCCAGAGTTTCGCTAAGAAATCGGCCGTAGAGGAACTGGTGGAGAGAAACCATCTCAAGTTCATTGAAAAATGGGGCGCGGAAGCCCAGGATATGGACGGAAACAGGTGATTCTCATGGCATTGGATCCGTCAGCGATAAAACTCATCATCTGGGATCTGGACAATACGCTGTGGCAGGGTGTGCTCAGCGAGGAAATGGTGATTCCTGTCACACGTTGTAACGAACTGGTACGGCTTGCAGCCGATCGCGGGATCGTGAACGCGATCTGCTCTAAAAATGATGCCGAGGCGACTTATCGGGAACTTGCGTCGGAACGCTTTGCAAATCTGTGGGAACTCTTTGTTTTTCCTTCGATAGACTGGACGCCCAAGGGGCCGCGGATCAGGCAGATGCTTCAAGATATGGCGCTGAGGGCAGAAAATGCGCTCTTTCTCGATGATGAACCCTCGAACCGCGCGGAAGCGGAGCAGATATGTCCCGGGATCATGACAGCGGGGCCGGAGATTCTGGAGGAGCTGTATTGTGAGATAGAAGCGCTCCCAGTCTCGGATCCGAAGCATACGAGACTGGCGCGATACAGGATCCTGGAAAAAAAGACGGAGGAGAAGAAGGAGGCGGGATCTAATGAAGCATTTCTTCGTGCCTCCGATATCCGGATCCGGATCGATTCGGATTGTACGTCAGAGGCTGCACGGATCCATGAACTTTTGAACCGTACAAATCAGCTCAATTTCACCAAGGTGCGTCTCACTATTGAGGATGTGGAGGCGCTTCTTTGCGATGACCGCTATCAATGCGGCCTGATCCGTGCGAAGGACCGTTACGGGGATTATGGTGAAGTCGGATTTTATGCCATGGAACATGAGGTGCCGCATACATTATTGCATTTTGCGTTTTCCTGCCGGGTACTCGGCATGGGGATTGAGCAGTACCTCTGGAATAAACTGGGACACCCGCCCTATACGGCAGTTGGGGAGACCGCTGTGGCATTACAGACGGATGCGGTCGTAGACTGGATCTGCGAGGAAACAGCGGAAACTGCTCAGACTTCCGAGAGGCCTGCCAACGACAGACAGGCGCTGTCAGAGCCGGCCAACGTTTCGGCGGATGGTACACTGCCCGTGAAAATCCTCCTCAAGGGCCCCTGCGATATCGACAGCATGCTGCCGTATTTTCCGAATCCGGGAGAATTGGAATTGGAGGCCTCTTTTGTCGATGAAAGAGGGATCGTTGTGGGAAGCAACAATTCTCTTCATCTTTATGAGACCTGGCATTTTCCTGTGACGGAGATCCGAAAGACGATCGAACGTACCTCGTTTTTAAGCGAGGCGGATTTCATGACATATATGTTTACCGATCCATACCGTGCGGTGGTATTCAGTACTTTGTCCGACGTACATTCCGGGGTATACAGAGATCGGGAGAACGGACTGAGGATCTGTTTCAGCAGCAGGAATTTTAACTTGACAGATCCTGCGGATTGGGATGGTTTCATATCCGGTGAATACGCTAATCATAATGTGCCGTTCAATGTAGAAATGCTGAAGTCCTTTGCTGAGCGTTTTGTATTTGAAGGAGGTTTGGAACCGGATACGATCGTCCGTGATCTGAAGTGGATGAGAGACAAGCTTCCGCCGCAGACGAAGCTCATCCTCCTTCTGGGCAGTGAGATCGAGGCAGAGGATAATACTAGTGAATTCGCGGATCATGCACCGCTCTACCGGGCGCTTAACGATAAGCTCAGGGAGACTTTTGACGGAAGAAGTGCTGTAGATCTGGTCAATGTCACAGATTGTATAACGGGGCAGGATTGTTTCGCCGGCTGTACCAATCATTTTTCAAGGGTGGTATATCGCAGACTGGCAGAGATCATCCGGGGTAGGGTATCGGATTGGATATAAAGAGGATACAGTTAAAATCGGACACAAAACAAAGAGATCTTGGAAGACATCTGCATCGCTGCAGGATCTGCGGTCAGGAGGATCTCTTTGCGAGTTACCTTGTGCGAGAGATGCAGTCGGGAACAGAAGAGGAGTTTGAGTATTTTGTCTGTGAGCATTGCAAATGTCTGCAGATCGCAGAGATTCCGGAGAATCTCGGGGATTATTACGGAGAGCAGTATTTCAGTTTCCGTATGGAGGATGATCCGAATAAACAATTTGACACGCCGATCCGGAATACGTACCGAATCCTGGATGTCGGCTGCGGCAGCGGTGAATGGCTGGTGCGACTTGCGGAGGATGGCTGCGGGGACTGTCTGGGATGTGATCCCTTTATCAAAAGAGATCTGCGGTATGGGGACAGGGTGTATATAAGAAAATGCTTTATCCATGAGATCACAGGTGATCACAGCTTTGACTATATCCATATGGGGGACTCCTTTGAACATGTGACGGATCCGCTGGATACTCTTAAGAATGCGCAGAGACTGCTGAAACCAGGCGGTATTCTGGAGATGACACTTCCTGTATATCCCAATGTGGCATTTGACCGGTTTGGTGCTCACTGGTATCAGATCGACGCACCGAGACATATCTGTCTGCATTCGCCGGACAGCCTCCGTTATCTCGCAGAACAAAGCGGGATGATCATCGACGAGTATTACTGTAATTCCACCATGGCAGAGGTACTCGTGAGCTACTTTTATCAATACGGGGTGCATTATCCGGATGTTACACCGGAATTGATCTATGAACATTTCACACAGCAGCAGATCGATGAGATCCAACGGGACGTGGATGAGAATAACGCCAAAGGGTACGGTGATCATGCGGTTGTCTTTATGACCAATCAACAGACGGACGTACAGCAGGAATCTTCGCCCGAAGGAGAGACATGGAACTGAAGATACCGGATAGTTATCTGCAGGAGGAGGAAAGAGAAGGTTTTGTTATTGCCGGGATGATGAAGCGTTCCTGGGCAACGAAGCTTAAGATGATCAGCGCAATTGATGAGATCCTGACGGATCACGGAATCCGGTGGTTCGCCGATTATGGAACTCTGCTCGGTGCGGTACGTCACAGAGGTTTTATTCCCTGGGATGATGATTTCGATATCTCCCTCTTTCGGGAAGATTATGACAGGGCGTTGACGATCCTTGAGGCGGAGCTGCCGGCAAATTACAAAATCGGACGTTTCGGCAGGAATCAGTTCGATCAGCCTCTCTCTGCGATTAACAACCGTTGGTACATCGATACAGGCGACGATCCTAAAGAGGCAGCGATTACCGCAGAATTCTACGGCAATCCCTATGCGGACATAATAGATGTATTTCCGCTGGATTATATCCCACGGGATAAGGAGGAAAGGGAGGGCCTGCTCATCATATATGATGTTCTTATGAAGGCGGTCAAGGTCGGAGATGGTATGCGGCAGGTCGGCCTTTTGTCCGAATATGCCGAACAGATCCATGCGCTGACCGGACAGGAGATACCTGTAGATGAAAGGTTTCTGCCGGCCGTTTGCGGTATCATGTCTATGCTGGGAAAGATGTATACCAGGGAAGACGCAGTTGGGATTGAAAATCTGAGCAATATGACAGATCATGCACGAAATCGCTGGAGGCAGCTTGCCTGGTATGATCATGCTGTACGTCTGCCCTTTGAGATGATCCGTGTCCCTGTACCTGCAGGTTACCGCGAGCTGTTACAGGCTAATTACGGATCCGCTTGGATGTCGCCGGTAAAGAATTCTGCCGGCCATGGATATCCGTTTTATGCGAGGCAGCAAAGGATGATCGATAAGTACAAAGAGAACAGAGATAAAGCAGGAAAGCATCCGTTGAGAGAGGACTGTGACAGGTGTTGAGACTCCTCTATTACAAGAGAGCATCCATTATGAATACCGGCCTGGAACGGGCATTTGAGAAGCTTGGCCTTGTGATTGACGTTGTTCCTGCCGTGCGTACGGATGGGAGGGAGTGGGACGAAACTCTGGAACTCGCAGAGCGTCTGCATGGGAAATTGCAGGCAGGCACATATGATGCGGCATTCTCGCTGAATTTTAATCCGCAGGTATCAAGAGCCTGTGAGGAAGCGGGGGTTCCCTATATCTCCTGGATCAATGATTCGCCGTTTTATATCGGAGATGAGGCGGCGGTCCGGCGCGCTAACAACCGGATCTGCATCTTTGACAGAGGATATCTTGAAGAATACCGGGCAAAGGGATATCCGGCGTTTCACGTTCCGCTGGCCGTGGATACGGAATTCTTTACGATGGCTGCGGCGAAACAGAAACGGGCGGATTACGAGACGGATATTGCCATGGTCGGGAGTCTGTATAATTCAGAGTATGAACAGATTACCCGCCCGCTTACGGAGAAGACAAAGAAACTTCTGGAGCAGATTCTGGAAACGCAGGCAAAGATCCGCGAAAAAAGTGTTCTTCCGCAGCTCTTCACGGAGGCGTTCCTTACAGAACTGAACCGGCAATATCTGGAGGCGGGAATCGATTTTACGGTGGACGGACCGGGACTGGAATATCTGATGCTCAAGGAGATCACCGGAAGAGACCGGAAACTGATCCCGTCCCTGCTGGTCAAAAAGCACAGAGTACGGGTATATACGGGCGATACTATGCCGCTGCCGGGCGTCGACATGCGTGGCCCCGTGGATTACGAGACACAGATGCCGGCAGTTTTTAGCTACAGCAGGATCAATATCAACGTAACTCTGCGTACGATCCGCACCGGGATTCCCCTGCGCGTGCTGGATATACTGGGGTCCGGCGGATTTCTTATCACAGATCCCCAGGAGGAGATCCTGGAGCATTTCACACCGGGCAGGGAACTGGAGATTTATCGAAGCCTGGAGGAACTCTATGAGAAGACGGACTGGTATCTCGCCCATGAGGAAGAACGGCAGTCGGTCGCGCGTACCGGGCTGGAAAAAGTGAAACGGGATTTCACGTTTGATGCGGCGATCCGCAGGATGTTAGAGGAGATCTGATGAGAGTATTCTGTTTTGCGGACGGGGAGTATGAAGGACGGTTCGGCGGCGGTGGGAAAGGCGTGACTTACCGTCTGTACATGGTCGACAGGAAATATCATCTGATCCCGCATCTGTATTGTGTGTTCGGCGATACGCTGATCGAAGCGGATACCGGCCGGATCCTGCGCTCGGAGGATGAGACGGTCCGGGAGGGCGGGATCCGCGGACTGATGGCGTTTTACGCCGCACTGGATGAGCAGTTGCATTTCTCATCGGAGGATGTCTGTATATTTCATGACTTTGCGTGCTTTTATGCGTTGAAGCATGTGGCGCTGCACATCGATCTGACCGCTGCCGTTTATCACGGTCAGGGTTCTCTTTTCTATGAAGCGGAAAGCTTCGGCCTGCAGCCGGACGAGGAATACCGGGAGAAAACAAGGACGCTCACGGAATATGTCCTGTCCGGGGCACAGATGATCTGTTTCCCGTCTACGGGCGCCCGGGAAGCGTTTCTTGCGACTTCGGAGGAGGGGATCAGGAGACTGTTTGACGATTGCGGCGGCAGGATCCTGTATAACGGGTGTCTTCCCGATGCTCATGCAGCGGAGACAGCTGATCATGATGTCTTCCGGTGGATCGAAAGTCAAAACTGTACCGGCAGGATTTTCGTCTCCGTCGCGGTATTGAACGAGGCCAAGGGCGTCGAGCGTCTGCCGGATTTCTTTGCGGATTACGGGAAGACGCATGATTATCTCTGGATCATCGTCGGGAACGGTGCGATGGGAGACCGCCTTAAAGAAGGTATTGAGAGACTGGGCGACCATGTTTTCTGGATCAGGGAGTCTGTTCCAAACGAGGTGATCATCCGTCTGTATCAAAAGGCGGATTATTATATCCTGGCGCACCGCATCTCCATCTTTGATTTCGCCACGATCGAGGCCATGCATATGGGAGCGGTTCCGGTGCTGTCCGAGGTCGGCGGGAACAAGGAGATGATCTGTGATGGCAACGGCTTCTTCCTCCCGGAGGATCTGCGCGACAGCAGCGGATTTGCCGCATGGGAGGAACAGCAGGATCCTGCCCTGCTGAAACAGAAGAACATTGACATTGCAAGAGGCCGCTTCAGCGACAGGAGCATGCTGGAGACTTACCGAGAACTGGCAGAGGAGCTGGGAAGTTACAGAGAGAAGAGGGATCTCCTGCTCATCGTCCCGGATCTGGAACTCAACGGTGCGCAGGTCGTCCTGAAGGAACTGCTGGAGCTGCCGTATTTCGCGGATAAGACGATTGATCTGATCTCCCCCTCCAAAGGAGCCTACGGCAGGGTCTACCGGGAAAAGGGGATCCGCGTGCTGATCCGCCCGTATATCGCGGGAGACGAGAGCTTCAGAGAGCATCTGATCCGGGATTATGAGAGGGTACTCGTCAATACATCCTCCTGCAATATGTACCTGATGTACTTCCTCAATACCCGTGTGCCGGTCCTTTTCTGGCTGCACGAGACGTTTACACAGCTGCAGCAGTCGCAGGAAGCCTTTCTGGATCCCAGACTCTACAGCAAAAATATCCGTCTGCTCGGGGTCACGCAGGATGTCCTGACAGGGATCGCCGAACGGTTCGGCGGGGTGTCCGCGGATCTGCTTCCCATGCCGGTCGCGGACGTACGGGAGGAAAGGGACTCTGATACGGGAGGGCTCGCGCCTGAACTTGCGGACCGGATCCGCGGCAAGGTCCTGTTCTTCTTCCCGGCGGCCTATACGATCATCAAAGGGCAGGATGTTCTCCTGCAGGCCATCCTGAAGCTGCCTGCGGAATACCGCGCAAAGGCGCATTTCGTATTATGCGGATACCGGCTGCCGGGACAGGAGAGTTATTACCGGTCATTAAAGGATCTGTGCGCGAAATTCCCGGAAGTGACCATGCTGGATCAGCTTCCCCGGGAGGAGGTTTACAACTGGTACCGGCTGGCGGATTGTGTTCTCGCAACCTCCCGGGTGGACGCCACACCGACCTCGATCGTGGAAGCGATAATGTTCGGCCGGATCGTGCTGGTGTCCGATGCGGCAGGCATCTCACGGTATCTGACGGACTGTGTCAACGCATTTGTCTTTCCTTCGGAGAATGAGGAAGAATTGATGAAACGGCTGATGCTCATCATCCATGATCCGGATCAGCTGAAACAGATGGGAGAAAAAGCACGCACCGTGTATGAGGAGTTTTTCTCCCCGGCGGTTGTCAATGAACTGGTGGAGGAGTACACATCGGACAGAAACGGAGGGGAAAATGGCTGCGGGTGAGAGCGGACTGATCTTCTTCCGTGGTAAGGTGGATTCGGTTGACCGCTTCACGGACCGGATGATCGCGGCCGCAGAGAAGAAAGGGATCCCCTGCCTGTGTCTGGATGCAAACGAGGATCCCGGACTGCTGGCACAGCGGATCATCCGGTTCCGGGAAGACAGGGGTGCGGATATTGCCGCGATCCTGTTCAACAATATCTATCTCATGATCCTTGAACAGGGGCAGGTCATCTGGGACAGACTGGAAATCCCGGTCTATGATATCCTGCTGGATCATCCGGTGAATTATGACAGGTTTCTCGCGGATCCGATCGGACAATTACACATCGTTGTGATCGACCGGGCGCATGAGACGTTTATCCGCGAAGTTTTTCCCCGGGTGAAATGTGCCGGCTTCCTGCCGCTCGGCGGGATCGAGCAGTCGACAGGGAAGCCGTACGCACAGCGGGAGATCGATGTACTGTATGTCGGACAGGGGCATCCGGAGCGCCCCTATCTGCCGATCCCGTTTTTGCCGGACCGGGGGGTCGCTTTCTATGAATCCGTGGTAAACGAACTGCTGCACGATCCGTTCATTACCACAGAAGAGGCGGTGCGGCATTTTGTTTCAAAAGAAGCGCTGTCTTTATCCCGGGAAGAGATGCTGACGCTGTACAACAATGCCGTGATCAGCGGGGAATGGAATGTGAGGAGGATCTTCAAACAGCAGATCATGAAGGCGCTCGGTGCGGCCGGGATCAAAGTCGCGATATACGGCGGCAACTGGGAGGACAGTATTGATCCGGAAAACGTCCGTCTCGCGGGAAGCGTGACTGCGAATGAATGCCGGGTGCTCGCCGGAAATGCCAGGATCTGTCTCAATGTCATGCCCTGGTTCAAGGACGGCGCGCATGACCGGATCTTTGATGCCATGCTGAACGGCAGCGTCTGTGTGACGGATACCAGCAGATACCTGCTGGAGCGGTTTGAACACGGAAGAGAACTGGTGTTTTTTGAACTGAACAATATCCCGCAGCTTGTGGAGAATGTACGCTGGCTTCTTGACAATCCGGAGCAGGCGGAAAGCATTGCCCGACGGGGGACCATGACGGCTGTGCTGTATGATACATGGGAGAAGCGGATGGAAACCCTGCTCTCCATGATCGCACGGGATCCCGGATCCGAAGCGGAGAGGTTATGATGGATCTGTTCATACCGGAGCATTTTTTTGACGAGGAAGAGAGAGAGGGATTCACAGTCCCTCCGATGATGAAGCGCTGCTGGGCGACGAAGCTCAAGATGCTTGCTGCCGTCGATGAGATCTGCATGCGGCACGGGATCCGATACTACGTCGATTACGGAACGCTCCTGGGGGCGGCCAGACACCGCGGATTTATACCGTGGGATGATGATATTGACATTTCTATGCTTCGTGAGGATTATAACCGTGCACTTCCGATCCTCAGGCAGGAACTGCCGGAGACCTATGAAGTATTTGTATTTGGCGAGAACCTGTTCACCGCGCCCTGGTCTTATCTTAATAACAGACGGGGATGGGATTACGGGGATAATGAGGAGCAGGCCCGGATCACAGCACAGTTTTACGGTGATCCGTACTGTGAGACACTGGATCTGTTCCCGTTGGATTATGTCCCGGCGAACGAAGAGGAGCGGGAGGTTTTTCTTGAGATCCATCAATTGCTGTTTGATGTGATATTGCAGAAAAAGGAAGCGGAGGAACAGGGGATCCTGGAGGACCTGATATTCCAGATCCGGGAGCTGACGGGGCAGGAGATCCCTATGGGAGAGAAGATGCTCCCATCTCTGTGCCGTCTGGAATCCGCGCTTGCTCAGATGTATACGAGGGGACAAAGCGTAGGGATCAACAATATCGGGAATATGGCCAGATATGACCGCGGCAAGATCAGGGATTTTGAATGGTATGAGCGGACGATCCGTATCCCCTTTGAGATGATCGAGGTGCCGGTTCCGATCGGATATCGTGAGATCATCACATCGATATTTGGACAGAATTGGACAATGCCGGTCCGCGGGACGGCGGCGCATGAATATCCCTGTTATCAGAGACAGGAGAGAGTGATACGGGATTATTGGGATCGAAAAGGTAAACCGAGGCCCGATCCTTTGGGAAATACCATTCCGTCGGAATAGTCAGTCAATTGCAACCGATATCAGGATATACTATAATCGACCATGTTTAATGGAAAGTCAGGTCTATAGGGACAATGAAACTGTCAGAACCGGATAATCGCCTGAAACTGTATATCATCT
Organism: Lachnospiraceae bacterium; assembly: GCA_024697225.1. Classification (GTDB taxonomy): domain Bacteria; phylum Bacillota; class Clostridia; order Lachnospirales; family Lachnospiraceae; genus Butyrivibrio. The sequence continues at coordinate 16,418 of JAILGA010000093.1, read as the reverse complement.
GCAGTCATGTTGACAAGCCGCTGGAGCAGGCGCCTCCGGCGTCTGTTTATGACTGTCCGATCCAGGCCGGAGCTGCTTTGACAGATAAGCGTATCTGTGAGCTTAACGATCACGATGATTTCCCGGAAAGCATTTCTGACCGAAACAGAAGGTATTGTGAGATGACGGCTCTGTGGTGGATCGGTCATCATATCGATACTCCGTATGTCGGAGCGGTGCATTACCGGCGCAGACTGAAACTTACAGATGAAGAACTCGCTGCCTGTATGGATGAAGATGTGGATGTGATCACTTCTATCCCGATCCTGGTACCCCGGTCTCTTGAGGAAAGTTACCGCAGCCAGCAGCGGTCCACGGACTGGGACCTGCTGATGGAGACCATTCGGGAATATGCACCGCAGGACATGGCGCTCGCTGAGGAATGCTTTGCGGGAAATGTCCTGCATAACTGCAATATCAATATCTTTAAAGGCGGGTTGTACCGGGAATACTGTGAATGGCTCTTTCCGATGCTGGATGCCTTTTACCGGAGAAGTCCGGAGAAGACGGATGTCTTTCAGCATCGGGATGTCGGTTTCATATCGGAGAGTCTGTCTCATCTGTTTGTTACGAAGCAGGAGCGTCAAGGGAAAAAAGTCCGTCAGGCAGAGCTCGTTGATCTGAAGTCTGTCGATTGGGGGGCGGAAAAAGAGTGTGATCTGTGCGACTGGGCGGCTGTATGGGATGCATGCGATCAGTTGTACAGGCAGAGGCAGATCACAAAGTGCCAGAGACTTCTGGGCGAAGCGGTGCACAGGGGAGGACTGCAGGACGAACGTCTTAAGCTGCTGTACGACACGCTGGTAACAGGAATTGTGGAGGGCAGAGAACAGCCGTTGACCATGCACGAATATCTGCCGCAGGAATTCCGCGGAGACCTGGACACACTGACCGCAGCCTATGACGGCTTTCGCAGGATAGTCCTGCTGTGGCATGAACGTGACGATGACGAGACGGCAAAGCTGCTCTCCGATTATATGAAGCTGACACATTTCAGTACGATCGCCGTGAGCTATATCATCGATCAGGCCGAAAAAGAAAGGGTAATGGGGTCATGAAGCTGATCATGACCGACAGGATGAATAACTGGCAGGAGCTGCTCGCAGGACTCTATGACTGGCAGGAGCTGCTGCTGTCAGGGAACGGAACGGCCGAAGGGCACAGGGAATGTCTCTTACGGCTTGCGTCGCTTGGAGATAATTGCGGGCTGCCGATAGCTGAAATGCTGTCCAGGCTGGAGAGTATTTTCGGGGAGTCGGAAATACCGCCGGAGGGGCTTGCGGCTGTAGTGCAGCTTGCCGGACAGATGTCGGAATATGTGCGGCGTGAGTATGACAGCAGGTTGTATGACAGTCCGCAGGGACTGCTGAAAGAGGTATGCTGTGAAAATGTATACGATACCTCTCTGGGAAAAAGGGCGCTGATCGTATACATCCTCGCACCGTTCTATTTTGATAACATGAGGGGAAGCCATACCAACATAGAGGAAGCAAGGACGATGGCGGCGGTCCTTCGAGACCTCGGATATGATGTGGATGTCATTAATACTTATTATGCAGGTGAGCTTGATACAGACAGATACGATCTGGTCATTGGCTTCCGCAGACCGTTTGAAGAGCTCCTGCCGGGGCTTCGGAAGACCTGCGTCTCGGTGTACTATACGACGGAGGCATCTCCGTATTTTGCCAATACCGCTGAGCTCCGGAGGATAACAGCGTTTCAGGGCAGATGCGGTGTACGTCCTTCGTATGAGAGACAGAATATGTGCTGTCTTTCGCTTGACAGACTTCTCAGTGCAGACGGGGCGATATGCATTGGCAATGACTGGACATTGTCCACATATCAGGGGATGTTTCACAGATGCCTTAAGCAGAATGCCACTGCGACAGTATTAAAGCGTGACCATACACATAAGGAAGGATCGCCGTACGGAAGAGCGTTCATGTGGTACGGCGGCGCCGGCGCTCTCCATAAGGGTGTGGATCTGTGCATAGAGGCGTTCAGAGAACTTCCGGACCTCGAACTGCACCTTGTCGGCAGACTGGATGGAGTTGTATATGAATATTATCGCGAAGAAATAGAAAGCGCGGACAATGTGTTTTATCATGGTTTTCTCCCGCCTGATAATGCGGAGTTCCTCGATCTGTGCGGCAGATGTGATTTCAGCCTGGGTGTAAGCTGCAGCGAAGGTCAGTCGACTGCTATGCTGACGGCAATGCGCGGCGGTGTGATCCCGGTATGCATGCCGTATATGGGAATTGATGCAGAAGAGAGCGGTGGAGTGGCGATCGACGATGTCACTATAACGGAGCTTGCGGATGTATGCAGGTCGCTGTCTGCCATGGATCCCGCCGAGATCGATGGCAGAAGAAAACAGGTATGCGAATATGTCACCGATAAGCATTCCCTTGAGGCCTACGGCAGGATGCTCAGGGACAACCTGCTCACGCTTATCGAAATGAAGACTAAGACGTAAAGGCAGGGAAATCATATGCTGACTTTTCCCGATGGATATTTCAAAAATGAAATAAGATGCGGTTTCCATATCACAGCGATGATGAAGCGTTACTGGGCGGCTCAGATGGAGGTGCTGGCCTGGGTGGATGAGGTATGCAGACGCGAAGATATCCGATACATCATGTGCTACGGATCACTCATTGGGACGGTACGGCATCACGGCTATATCCCATGGGACGATGATATCGATATAGGGATGCTTCGCAGCGATTTCAGCCGCTTTACCGAGATCGTAGAGAGGGAGCTGCCTCCGTATCTTATGACCTATTCGCTGCTTCCGGGAGCCAGACCGCCCAAGGAGATGATCTTTGGCATTTTCAACGGGACGAATCTCGACACGAGTCCCGCGAGATTGGCCCGGTTCCACGGCTGCCCGTATGCCGCCGGGATAGATCTGTATGTATTTGACAAGATACCTGAGGATCCGGAGATGTTTGCCTATCAGGACAGACTCGTAAGGATGCTTGACCGGATGCTGGTGCTTCAATGGGATTATGAGAAGCAGGCACTTGGTGAGGAACAGCGTCAAGAGTATAAGGCCATTCGACATGCGGTCGAGGAGGAATTGGAGTATGGTTTTACCGACATCGAACCGGTATCCACGCAGATATTGAGACTGATGGATGTGGCTTCCGCGCTGTGCGAGGACTGTGATTCCCATCGTGTAGAAAACTGGGAACAGATGCTCTATTACGGTGACAGGGGCTTCTGTACGGAGCATTTTACCGACAGACTGACCGTGCCGTACGAAGGAGTGATGGACGTACCCATTCCAAGGGATTATGACACCCTGCTCAGAAAAACATTCGGGGATTACCGGATTCCGCAGAAATTTACGGGACAGCATCAGTATCCGTCATACTGCAATCAGCGGGAGATGCTGTACAGGGCACATATCAGGCGCGGATGGGAGATACCGCAGGAATACCTCGAGTATGATGAGAACGGCAATCTGATACTGGATCCGAAGACACTCGACGGACCCAAGTGTAAAGTGGCAGTGTTCCTGCCATACAAGGCGGCCATGTGGGATTCGCTCGAACCCATCTGGCGGGAGAAGACGGCGGATCCCGGATATGAGACCTATGTGATCCCGATACCATATTATGATAAGGATGCCGAAGGCAGGGTGACGGCTGAGCACTGGGAGATCGACCGCTATCCGGCGGATGTCCCTGTTTTGGACTATCATTCCTTCGATCTGGAGCAGCGGCACCCGGACGAGATCTACATTCATAATCCATACGATCAGGCCAATCACATAACGAGTGTACATCCGGATTTCTATGCGAAGAGACTGAAAACGCTGACGGACAAACTGGTGTATATCCCTTATTTTGTTCTGGGCGAGGTGTCTTCATACGATCTGGGAATATCGGATTTTGTACTGACCCCCGGAGTGTTCTACGCGGATGAGGTGGTAGTGCAGTCCGAGAATATGAAACAGACATATATCAACATTTTGGTCGAGCAGTTTGGGGAAGACACAAGGCAGATGTGGGAACAGAAGATCCGCGGGAACGGGTCGCCCAAGGTTGACAGACTGCTGTCCTTAAAACTCGAAGATCTGGACATTCCTGAGGAGTGGAAAGAGATCGCCGTTGCCTCTGACGGCACCAGAAAAAAGGTGATCCTGTATAACACAAGTATCGCTGCCATTCTCAGGGACAACGAAAAAATGACAGCCAAGATACGACGAGTTCTGGACTTCTTTTATGATAACAGGGACACAGTGGCGCTTCTGTGGCGGCCGCATCCGCTCATCGAGGCCACGCTTGGATCCATGCGGCCGGCGCTTCTTGAGGAGTACCAGACGCTTCGCGACGGGTATATCGAGGCCGGTTGGGGAATATTTGACGACTCTCCGGATCTCGACCGGGCGATACTGTGGTCTGATGCGTATTATGGCGATGAATCAAGTCTGGTATGGCTCTATCGCAAGACAGGAAAACCGATCATGATACAGAATGCGTATGTGTGATACATGATCATACACAAAGCGCCGCAAGCCTCGATATGGCAGGCGCATAATCACCGCAGGCTCTGTACATGGCAATGGCTTTTTCTTTATCTCCCCTGACCTCATTTATCACACCGATATTGTACCTCGCGCGGTAACTGTTTACGCCCTCGACGCTGAACAGGGGTGTCTCTGTCGCCTGTGTGAAGGCAGCGATGGCGTCATCGAAGCGGGCGTTGTTCATGTAGATGAGCCCCAGGAGAAACAGAAAATCCGCTCTTCCGGCGAAGCTGTCACGGACAGCTTCCAGACCGAGAGCTTCCCTATAGCGCTGCAGATCGAGAAGAGCATATCCGTACGCGTCGACCATATCGCGCACATATGCAAGGCGCGGGTCCACATCAAAGGAAAGACCTTTCCGGAAATACTGCGCGGCCGTCTCTTTATCCCCCAGAATGCTGTAGCATTGTCCTGCCTGAAAGCAGAGATAGGGGTCTTCTCCGTCGGAAGAGAGCTGATCGAGAAGGAGCTTCAGATCGCGCTCTGCCTTTCTGTGCAGAGTATCCTCGTCGACATATCCTGCATGGTAAAAGATAAGCGGCAGCTCAATGTGTTTTACCTGAGTCAGACTGTTCGTGGGAACGATGTTTTCGTGTATCCGTCCCTGCCATCGGAACCGCCTTCTGTCATAGAGACGGGTGATGTGCTCGTGTTGGATCCTCTCCTCTCCGTCGCGACGGAAGGGGCTCATAAGGGTGATCACACCCAGGGACTCCCGGAGGTTATCCAGCAGTCTGTCCAGTGCCGGTATGTCGGCCTCGCGCAGATATTCGTCGCAGTCGACAAAGAGGATTAGATCATTTGAGGCTTTCGCTGCAGCCGCGTTGCGGGCTGCAGCAAAGTCATCAGTCCAGGGTATGGAACAGATCTGATCCGTGAAGGCTGAAGCTATCGCGGGAGTTCGGTCATCCGAGCCGGTGTCGGCAAGCACTATTTCACATTTAAGAGGAGCCAGAGCTTCCAGGCATTTCCCGATATGCTGTTCCTCATTTTTGGCGATCAGGCAGATCGAAAGGGGTGTATTCATGGAATCAATATAGCATAGAGGATGTGCAATGTGAAGCGGTACTGTACCCGGCCGGGAGATAATGCTATAATCGGAAGATATGGAGGTCATAATATACCGGTATATTTGACCTGGGAACGGATGGTGAGAGTATGGGATCATCTGAAAAAGACAGACGACTGAAGCTGTATACCGTATGCAGTCATGTGGATAAACCGCTGGAACAGGAGCCCCCTGTTTCGGCATATGAATGCAGGATACAGGCAGGAGCGGCGCTGACGGACAAACGCATCTGCGACCTTAATGATCATGACGGATTCCCGGAGAGCATTTCCGACAGGAACAGAAGGTACAGTGAAGCAACGGCTATGTGGTGGATCGGGGATCATACGGATACTCCCTATGTCGGGATCACTCACTACAGACGGCGTTTTGCGCTGACAGACGAACAGATCGCAGGATATATGGATGACGGAATAGATGCAGTCGTGCCTGTTCCGGACAGGATGCAGTGGTCCGTGGAGAAGGATTATCGGACGATCTTCTATTCCACAGACTGGGATCTGTTCATGTGGATCATCGGGTCATATGCTCCTGCCGATCATGAACTCGCAACACAATGCTTCGCAGGGGACGAGCTCCACAGCTGCAATATGGGAATCTTCAGGTCAGAGCTGTATCGTGAGTACTGCGAGTGGGCTTTTCCCATGCTCGATGCTTTTTACAGACAGAGTCCGGAAAAGACGGATCTATATCAGCGGCGCGATGTCGGATTTATCGCGGAGCGTCTGACACATCTGTTCATACGAAAGCTTGCCGTACAGGGAAAACGTATCGCGCAGTCAGAGATCGTCAGTCTCAAGTCGGCTGCCAGTTATACCGCCGAGAGCGAGAACTGCGACCGGAGCGATCCCGATGAGATCTACCGGAATTGCGACAGCCTGTACCGGCAGGATCAGATAGGAAAATGTGCATATCTGCTTGCTGAGGCCGGCGAACAGAACGCCATGGATGAACGGCTGTATGCTCTGGAGGAGGTTCTCGGAGTGGCGCAGATGGAGAGCGATCATTGCCCGCAGACCATGCATGATTATCTTCCGAAGGAGATGCGGCAGGATCTGGCAACACTTATAACTTCCTATGACAGCTTCCGCGAACTGATAAGGAGATATCTGGCCAGAGGAAGCGAGGCGGATCGCCGTGAGCTTAAGGGATACATCGAACGCACGCATTTCAGCCGTATCGCGGCAGCGTGCATTTGTGGACTGGATGCGGTCGATCAGGGATCGATCGACCGATTGCTGCGGGAGTGTTACTGATCATGGGCAGCAGGGAAACAGAAGCAGCCTTCATTATCTGCACCAACAATGAGCGCTATCTGGAGGAGTGCCGGTTTTATATCGACAAGCTGCAGGTGCCGGAGGGCATGACGGTGAAGGTCATCCCCATCAGGCACGCTAAAAGCATGACAGCCGGTTATAACGAGGCAATGTACGCTTCCAACGCAAAATATAAGATATATCTTCATCAGGATATGTTTATCGTAAACAGTCGTTTTCTGTACGATCTGATCGATCTGTTCAGGGAGAATGACAGACTGGCCATGCTGGGCGTCGCCGGGACAGAGCATTTACAGGACGCGGATGCCTGGAGCAGTCTTGACATAGGCGGATGCTATTCGATCGGCACCTTCAGCGGTCTGGGGAGCGTCGCCGTGAAACCGCAGATACGCAACCCGCTGGAAAGGTATCAGGCGGTAGATTTTATAGATGGCATGCTCATCGCAACGCAATATGATATGGAATGGGATGAGCGCGTAGAGGGATTTCATTTCTACGATGTGAGCCAATGCGAGAGATACCGGAGAGCGGGTTATGAGATCGGCATCGTTCGCCAGGAAGAGCTGTGGAGCTTTCATGATTTCGGTCCTCTGAACCTCGCCACCTACCGAAGTAACCAGCGGCGCTTCTGCGAACTGTACGGATACCGGCAGGGGAGCGATGACGACGAGACGCAGATCTACGAGATGTGCGACCAGATCGCTGCGGTGCTGAAGGACCGGTTTGAAGCCGGCGATATGGAAGAAGTGAAAAGGATACTGGACGAAGTCGACAATGCCATCTATTTCCAGCAGGAGCTTCTGACAGCGCGGTTCTTTACGGAGATCCATGAGATCGAGGAAATGACGGGAAGGGCGCAGTTTATGCCGTCATCCCATGGAATCGGCGCTTTCCGGAGACTTGAGGACAAATGGCTGGAGCTCAGACTCATGCTGATCAGGACCATATTCGGGCATGAGACACCCGGACAGATCGCGGATATGATCGCGGCCGGTAAATACTCCGTGAGCGCAGTGCAGGTTGCTGCTCTGCACAATATCCCTGAAGAAAATATGAGCATACTTGATGACATCGAAAAATGTCTGGGGAGCAGCATCTCTGACGGCAGAGGGCTCTGGGACCGGAGCATGTCTCTGGTCAGGAAGTATGAAAGGACCAGGATGCCGTCCGCCGAGGGACTTTAGGAGAAAGAGCTGGTAAAAAGCATGAAAAAGATATTCTATTACACAGATGTACTGCCGCTCCTGTCCGAAGAAGGCGCGGCGATCAAGAAACTGAAAGATAACCTGAGCATATTTAAGGATTCCTCCGGGAAAGTGGGACTTGTCTGGCATCCATATCCGCATACTGTCAAGTATATGGAAATCAATTGCTCGCCTGTTCTCGATGACTATCTGCGGATACTTGACGGATACCGAACAGAGGGCTGGGGAGAGCTGGATGAGTCTGTTCTCCTGGAAGATGAAAAAGCGGCCCTTCATGACTGCGATGCCTATTATGGAGATATGAGCGACCTTGTATTCGAGGCGCAGAGTCTGGGAATGCCGGTCATGCTGCAGAACATGGATGTCCTTTCAGAGAGGGGGGAGTGATCTGAAGATCCAATTTTTAAACGGCGGTCTGGCCAATCAGGTATTCCAATATATCTTCTACAGATATGCCGAGTTGAGCTGCGGAGACACGGAACCCTGGTTTCTGGACGATTCATTTTTTTACGTACATGACGTGCACAACGGATATGAGCTCGGACCGGTGTTCGGACTGCAGCCCAGGCTCTTGAGCACCTTTTTCGATGCGGACGTATGGGAGTATATGATCCGTGAGAAATGCGACCGGGGAAAGAGCATACCGCAGCAGCTGTTGGAGAACGGCATGGAGATCTCCATGGTGGCGGAGGCCGATAACGTGGATCACTGGAATCCCTTTTCGGGGAAGATATGGAGAGTCCCCAACGATGATTTCTATCCGGAACTGATACGCGCGCCCGGAGACGTGTATTATCACGGATATTGGATCCGGAAGGAATGGATGGACGCATACCGGGATGTCTTTGAGAAGGAACTGTCATTTCCGGAGATAGAGAGCACTGATGCGCTGAATACGGGATATATGGAACGGATCATGAACAGCCGCTCGGTATCGCTGCATATCCGCCGCGGGGATTATGTGAAGGAAGGGCTGGCCTGGGATGTGACGGCATTTCATCAGATGATAGAAACAGTGCTGCTGCAGATGCCGGATGCCGTGCTGTTTGTGTTCTCGGATGATCCTGATTGGTGCCGCGAGCAGTCGGAGGCTCTCGGGCTTGATCTGGCACATGAGACCGTGCTCGTAGAGGGGAATCAGGGCAAAAATGCTTACAGAGATCTCCAGCTCATGAGCAGCTGCGAGGGTATGTGCCTGTCAAACAGTGCTTTCTGTTATCTTGCTGCGCTGCTCAATAAGAGAAGGAGTTTGGTGGTCAATCCCACGAGGAGAAAACTGTAGTTTTTCGGTATGACGGTATCGAATGACTCCAACGATCCATCGGAGAAGGAAGTGATATCAATGATGCAGTGTCTTTTGATGGGAAGTGATGAGGTATTTTTGCGGTATTACAACCTGTTCCGCATGTACGAGGAAACAGGAAAGATCAGGATCGCAGGGGTTTCCTTTACCCATATGCGGGCGACGACGGAGTTCTATTCTGAGATACTTGGGTACCGCAACATCCTGCCTGAGGAACTGGATTATGATCCCGAATGGTATGTCCTGGTGATGGCAGACGGCGAACTGTCGCAGCAGCTGACAGGCATGCTTGCCGAAGCCGGTATACCGGAGAAAAAGATCATCCCTTACAGGGTGCTGCTCATCTGGGATCTGGATATAGAGCGATATCTGCAACTCCGGGCGGACCCACCGACAGTCTTTGCCAATAACTGTATAGGGGGCATTCTGTTCAACAGACTGGGGCTACGGTTCCAGTCCCCGTTCATCAACCTGTGGCTCGACCAATCGGACTACCTACGGTTTCTTGAAACTCCTCAGGATTATATGCGTCAGGAACTGGTGTATCTCAGAGATGAGTACGAGGAGATACTGAAAAGAGACTACCCTGTATGCGGACTGGGCGATGTGGAACTGCATTTCAATCACTATGCGGATTTTGACCAGGCCAAAGCGGCGTGGGACAGACGAAAGGCAAGGATCAGATGGGACAGGCTGCTGGTGCTGATGCATACGGAGAAACCCGAGCAGGCGGCAGCTTTTTCTGCTCTTCCCTATGAGAAGAAGCTGTGTTTCGTGCCTTTTGAAACGGACGATCCGTCCCTCTGCTATCTGGACATCAATAGACCTGAACATCATTTCTGGGATCTGGTCAACAGCATCGCCGGCGACAACCCGTATCTTGATATTGTGGAACTTCTGCTGGAATGCAGGGTCAGGAAGCTGAGTGTGAAGAGGGGATAATCCACAGTCTCCCGGCAATCACATACTTTACATATGACCGGAAGTGTGATATCCTTGCATCACATTTCTGGAAAACACATCCGGATGTTCATCCGATTTTTCCATGAATTGTACTTGTTGCTGAAAAACCCAAACTGTATAATGAAAGGAGAAACGGATGGAGGAAAAAGTTAATCGTCAGGAAAAGGACAGATTGTTCTGCTTTATCTTTGGCAGAGCCGAAAACAGAAAATGGGCGTTGTCATTGTACAACGCTGTAAACGGGACGGATTACAGCGATACAGAAGCGGTAGAGATCACGACAATGGAAGACTATATATACATGGGGATGAAGAACGATGCTTCCTTTCTGGTCAACAGTGACATCAATCTCTACGAACATCAGAGCAGCTATAATCCGAATATGCCGGTCAGGCAGTTGATGTACCTTGGGCGGCAGTATGACCGATACATTAAGCGGACAAAGCAGAACATCTACGGCAGGAAACAGATGACCCTGCCGTTGCCCAAGTTGGTGACATTCTACAACGGAAAAGAGGATGCATCGGATCAGGTGCTCAAGCTAAGTGATTCATTTCCGAAGGGAACCGATTCCAGCCAATCGGACGTGGATGTTCGGGTCCATATGTACAATGTAAGACCGCAGTATCACAGTCATCTGCTTGGTGAATGTAAACCGCTGGCGGAATACTCCTGGTTTATTGAAGAAATCCGCAAGAATAAAGAAACAATGGAGACGACCCCGGCGGTTGACAAAGCAATCGCAGCCATGCCGGATGAGTTCGAAATCAAAGAGTTCCTGAGAGAACATCAGAGCGAGGTAAAAAACATGTGTATCACGGAGTATAATGAAGCCGAGACCATGGAATTGTTCAAGGAAGAGGGCCGGGAAGAAGGAAAAACGGCTGCTCGCCTCGAGATTGCCCAAAATCTGCTCCGTAAAGGCGATGATGCCGAAACTGTCAGCAAATGCACCGGGCTCTCTCTTGATGAAGTCCTGGCACTGGAAGCGGAACTTCTGCGGAAGGTCTGAAGGATATACACGATACACACAGGCTGAGTTGGATTGACGTATCATAAAGGAGCAATAAGAGATGGGCACCTATCTGAATCCTGGAAATGAAGTGATCAGAAGGATCGTATCCGCAGAGATTTTTGTCGACAAGTCGTTGCTTCTGACAGTGACAAATAATCTGCTTGATGCGGACAACAATCTTGTGTGCATGTCGCGTCCCAGGCGTTTTGGCAAGACCATTGCACAGAACATGATTGCTGCATATTATTCCAAGGGGTGCGATTCAAGAGACCTTTTTGCGGCTCTGAAGATCTCTGGTGATCCGGAATACGAAAAATATTTGAACAAGTATAATGTCATCCAGATCGATCTAAACAGTGAGTATCAGGGAATCGAAGATAAGGATGAAATTGTCAAAACGCTTACAATGTCCATCCGGGAAGAATTAAGGGTTGAATACCAGGATATTAAACTCCTTGATAACGACACATTGGCGCGATGCATACAGAAAATCCACGCAGGGACAGGTGACACCTTTATCATCCTGATTGATGAGTATGACGTGCTGGTACGGGAACGGGTATCACAGAAGCTTTTTGACGAGTACTTAAGCTTTTTAAATGGTCTGTTCAAGAGCAATACCCTCCGACCGGCCATTTCTCTTGCATATCTGACCGGCATCCTCCCGGTGGTTCGGGACAAGATTCAGAGCAAATTGAATAACTTCGATGAGTATACCATTTTGGATGCGGACGGCTTTGTGGAATACATGGGCTTTACCACTGAGGAAACAAAGGCCCTGTGTGCGAAGTACGATATGAGCTTTGACGAATGCCGCAACTGGTATGACGGCTATTTGGTAAACGGTTTTGAGATCTACAGCCCGGAATCGGTAGTAAAAGCCATGAAAAAAAGGGAGTATGGCGGCTACTGGGGAAAAACCTCCTCCTATCAGGTGATCGCGGAACGGATCGCGCAGAATTTTGCTGGCGCAAAGGAGGACATCATCCGGATGCTTGCCGGAGAAGAAATCGATGTAAATGTGACGAGCTATCTGAACACGATGAATCAGTTTGAGACTAAAGATGACATGTTCACCTATCTCATTCATCTGGGATATCTTGCCTATAACAAAAAAGAAGAAACCTGCCGCATCCCGAACCGGGAGGTACGTCAGGAATGGTTCAATGCCATAGCGGTCAGCGGTGATTACAAGGCAACGGATGAAATCATAAAGAAGTCAAAGGCTCTGCTGGAAGCAACCTTAAAGGGCGATGCCGGAGAGGTTGCGAAAGCGTTGGATGTCACCCATATCCATGTGTCTTCGAACAGGAGCTACAACAACGAGGATGTCTTTCAGAGTGCCATTTATCTGGCGTATATCTATGCGCTGAATAAATACGATGTGAGGAAAGAGATGACCGCAGGGAAAGGTTTTGCGGATGTGGTATATATACCCTTGGACCAAAAGCTTCCTGCGATGGTCGTGGAACTTAAGCACAACAAAACCGCCGAAAGCGCGCTGGATCAGATTCATGATAAGCAGTATTTTGATTCTCTGGACAGATACACCGGGGAACTATTACTGGTCGGGATCAATTACGATGAGGGCACGAAAGAACACTCTTGCGCGATCGAAAGGTTGAAGAAAGAATAGCCCATTGCAAAGGTGGCAGGCACTAATTGAGGGGTTAAGGTTTTTGTAATGGTACACGGTACCTGGATGCTCGTATGATGTATCGGGAGACTGGTAAACCCATTATGCCCCAGAACGCGGAGGAGTAAGCAGACAGCATGTGGTACGTGATACAGACGAAAACAGGAGAAGAGGACAAGGTCGTTCAACTGATCAATGGACTGAAATCGGAAAGTCTGGAGTACAGTTGCTTTGTCCCCGCCTTTGAAAAGGTGATCCGCAATTCCCGGTCTTGCCGCGTTTGTTTGCGCAGGATGTTCCCCGGCTACGTCATCATGGACACCGATGACCCGGTGGGTCTGTTCCACACCTTAAAGGGTGTCCCCGAATTCACCCGGATGCTGGGGGCGGATGAGGAGGAAAGTGGCGAGACTGTCTTCGTCCCAATCAGTGAGGATGACAAACGATTTCTGGAAACGCTCCTCATCGACGGCATTCTCCATGTCAGTTACGTCATCATGAATAAAAGCCGCGTCGATAAGGTGATCGGTCCTCTGGCCGACTACGTCGGACATATCCAACACCTCGATATCCAGCACCGCAGAGCCATCGTGGAGAAGGAAATCTTCGGCAAGCACCGGAAGATCTATTTCGGTCTCTGGACGCCGGATGACCCGCGGCATGCCTGGGTTCTGCAGCAGATCGAGGGCGGCAACACCGGCGTTATTACTGACCAGATTTATGACATTGGCATCTACAAGGGTGACCGCGTCCGCGGCACGGGCGGCACGTACGAGGACTATGAAATGCGCGTCATTAAGGTGGATCCCGTCCGCCGCAGGGTCACCGTAGAGATTGAGCTCTTCGGCGGGGCTTTGAACCTTTCGCTCTATGCCGATGACGTGGTGAAGGTGTAAAAGATCAAGTCTCACTTTCTTAAAGAAATCCGGTATTGCTGCCGATATATATCTTGATATGGTGATCCGTGTCATGAATCGTCAACCTTGCAAGTTGCTGCGCATCGACGTATAATATACGTTGTAACACTTGTCATAGCGGGCCGGCGCTCGCACGGATCAGGAAATGCTGTCATTCTCTTTGCGTCTCAGACGGGAGAGAGGAATGCATGGACATAGCCAGAGAGTCTCACTGTATCCCACCCACCGGATATAGATGGCGAAGCCATGTTGTGGCGAACAAGCATGGTATGACGCATAAATGAACGACGATGAGATTGCTGATTTTATAAGAAAGGCAGCAGCATTAAGTTTTGGCGGCAATAGGCTCTCGATCTTCCAGTTTGATTCTGAAGAATATTAACCGGAGGATTGTCCGAAATATGTAGAGTTGTGCTTAACACATGAAGGAGGAAGAAAAGACCTTAGGGTCTTTTTTTGATGGAGAAAATGATACCAGCCACAAAGTCAAAAATTATATGCCGGTGATATATATGACTGTAATCACATGAATGCGCCGAATCTTTTGGCTTGTCCTTGAACAGACATGATGACAAGCATATATGCCACAATATCATGGAACCATACCCGTTGCTGGATAATTGTATTAAATCATATGAGGCAGAGGATGTTTTTGAATATGTGAAAGTAGATTGATTACTAAGTGTTGTAAATGGAATATATAGTTGTACATGGCATGGAGATGTATTGATATGTTGAGATCTTATGGTAATGATGGTGTAAATGGTGTTTTATTTGATGCAAATTGCGCTTTTATAGATAAACAAAAGATATATTTCTTTCCGCAAACTTCTAACAAGCTGTATTCTATGGATTTAAACAACCATAGAGTAGAATACCTGGGGAAAATTCCATGGGAAGATGAGGACGGTATTAGGTTGATCGAGAGTCTGATCATGGTCGAAAATCGGTTATATATGATCCCGTTTGCTGGTCGTTATCTTACTTCCTATGACATGCGGAGCAAGGAATTTGACAAAATAGATATTCGCAATAATGGGAAACTGAAAGGATCGTTCGGAAGTGTATTTTCAGATCATGAATTGCTTTTCATTTTCGGACAAACAGCAAATGTAATATTGGAATATAACACAAAGACAGGAAAGATCAAGAGTTATTCGGATTGGGTAACAGAAATCAAAGAGATTGCTTTTAACATTAACGATGCGTACTTCAGGAATCAAGGGGTTAAATGTGAAGATTATTATTTAATTCCGCTCTGTAATGCCAATGCACTTTTACTGTTTGATTACAACAAAAAATCTTTCAGGATTGTTAGACTAGGGAGTGACGCGAATGGTTATTCCGGGGCGACGCGGATTAACGATTCTATTTGGCTTGCTCCGAGAATAGGTGGCATGTACGCAATAGAATGTGATCTTGATTTCAAGATCAAAAGAAGAGTACTACCAGATGCGCAGTTATTCTCGGAAGCATGGTTTTCGGGAGTGACAAGTAGAAAGGGGCGACCGACTATAATTTCTAGTTCTGCAAAGACAAATAAAAAAGAGTTTATCATCGATGAAATAGGGTATATGAACCATGCGAGTTTATTATTTTGTGATGATGTTTTCAGAGTGTATTATGACGATTTGGAAAAGCAGATAAGAATTGAGACTGATGATGAAATTCTTTACGACGATACAATAAAAGCGAGTATTGACGAGTTGGCAGCCTGCGGATGGATTTCAGATACAAGAAAAGGTATAGTTATGCTGGAGAACAAACAGGAGAATTTGAGTTTATTAGTGGACATGGCCAAGCATTTTGGAGAGGAGACCAATTATGAATAGAATATGGTGCTGGGGAATAGGAAAGCAAATGGATCAGTACTATGAAACTCTTATACATAATTATGATATAGCAGGAATCGTCGACTCAAACAATGCTTTTTGGGGGAGTACATATAGGGATTATATTGTCCGTGCTCCGGAATGCTTGAGGGAAATTGATGATAGTGAACTTGTTATTACGGCTGGTAATGTGGATGAGATTTTAGAAACTGCATTATCATTTGGTTTTCCATATGAGCGTATTCGATGCATTCACAATGGTATAGTGTGTGATGTTGAATACGGATTCGCTGAAAATGTATATTCACAGGATGGAGAGGAGTGTTATCTGAAGGAGAAATTCAACTCCAAAAAAGATGGTTTTTATGTTGATGTAGGGTGTTTCCATCCGTTTAGATTTAATAATACATATTGGGCGTACAGAAGAGGTTGGAGTGGCATTAATATTGATCCGAACGAAAAATGCATTTCTCTTTTTAATCAATTGAGAAGTAGAGATATTAATATTAATTGTGGAGTATCAGATATTAATGGAGAGATGGATTATTACAGATTTTCTGTTGAGGGAATCAATTCATTTTTAGCAGATCGAAGTAGGTCGCATGCTTTGCCTGTTGATACTTTA
>JAILGA010000089.1 GCA_024697225.1 Lachnospiraceae bacterium | reverse complement strand
GAGCAGTACGAAAAGAACGCCGCATTCCTGAAGCATCAAAAGGACATCGCTGACGAGGATGCCTCCCGGGCAAGAAAAGACGGGATAAAGAGCGCGGTCTACGGCATTGCAAATGACGCAGCTAAAGGCGCGAAGAGCTTTATGGACCGGCTCACCGTGGGAGTTGCCGAGGCCGTTGTCAAGGGCAGAACCAGGCAGCTCGAGGACGATCTCGCCGAAAAGGAAAGGGAATATCAGCTCAAAGGCAAAACCATCCTGGCAAAGAACCGCCAGGCTCTGCGTCATACCAAAAACGCCGGCCGGTATGCCGAGCACAGCGAGCAGTGGGAACTCGAGATGCGTCAGGCCGCGGAGATGAGCGGCGAAGCCGAGAAACTCACCAAAGAGCGCGGTGAGATCGGCGGGGAGATCCGTGATCTTCGGGAAAAACTCGCAGAGGCAAGAGTGCGCGAAAAGAAAGAGCTTGCGGAACTTGATGACAAACTTCACCGCGCTTACGGCATGGACCAGGAGGCGGTTCAGGAGGCGCACACAAAGGCGCAGATCCGGACCGATGTCAATGCTCTTAAGGGTATAGCCGCGATGTTGAAGGTTTCCTCAAACACCGCGCCCTTTGAGGACCTGATCACCTCCGCGGCTTACACCGAAGTGGATTCTGAGCAGAGACAGCTGATGGAGGCGGAGGCAAAACAGTTCAAACAGGAGCTTGCTGCTGATGAAAAGGGCAGGCAGCTGATGGAGATCAGCGATCAGCTAAAGGGCCTCTTTACACCCAAAAATCTTTCCCGTGTCGACACTATGGTTAACGCCGCTGAGAACCTTTACAAACTCTACGGCAAGGTGCGGGAGCTCACTGACGGCGGCGACGGCGATGAAGCCGGTGAGGATGAGAAGGATCTCACAGCTTCTGTTAAGGAAATGAAGGATAAGGTGTCGGAGATCAGGGAAAAGATGATGGGAGATGGCGAGGATACCACAGAGGTGGTGGATGCAGTGCTTGCCCTCGCGGACAACATGCGTGCCGTGACGGATCAGATCTCCGGCAAAATTGAGGCCGCATCCAAAGAAGCTGAAGCAAAATGGATCGAGAGCAGGGAGATCAGCCGGGAATCGCAGAGAGATTACGAGGTCTTCAGTGATGGCTTCAGGGACCATATGGAAAGGACCGTGGCGGAGGTCGTCACACCTCACATGGAGGAGAAGCTTCTTGATGCCAGAATCCGCATGCAGGAACGCATTGATCTGGCGGAGGACGTGGTTGAGCAGGCACAGGTCGATGTGAATGACGCCAGGGCCGATCTCGACAAAAAGAAAGCCGCACTTAAGAAGGCAGAAGACATTCTTGCGCGTGCCGAGAAGTCACAGATAGAAATGGAAGAGCGCCGCAAAAGAGCGGAAGCGGAGATCGCAGCCGAAGAGGCCAGAAAAGCTGCCGAAGAGGCGAAAAAGGCAGCCGAAGCGAAAAAACTGAATGAGGAAAAGGCATCAGATACCGCGAAGGGAAGTGACGACGCGCAGATTTTTGAGGGCAGCAAAGAGCCCGATCCGCGCCTGGAACAGCTGCAGGATATTTTGGATAATCTGCAGGATACAGGCAGAGGCTACTTTGGCCACAGCAACTCCAAGGAGTATAATGATGTGGTAGAAAAACTCACGGATTATCTCGCGGATGGCAGAACTTCGGTCGATCCTTCGGATCCTGCGACTGTCTGGCTTACAGGTGCTCTTGCGGCTTACCTTGACCACACCGGCATGGACACCGCGTGGCACAAGAGCGGCAATATCCGCAAAGAGAATATCCTCGCAGCTCTTAACCTCGTGGATCACGATACCGCACTGACTTACGAAGCCAAAGCCAACAAGGTGAGAAACTCACGTTCAAAGATAAGCCTTGATACGCTTATGGATTCCGAGCACATAAAGCGCAGAGAGCCGCGCCCGACCCGCGATCGCACACGATCAGCTTCCGGACCGAAACTGTCCGGGATGGATGATCCTGAATTGTCCGGCAACTCGCTGACAACTCATTAAGTGGCTGTGAAGATAGAAACGAAGGCCCTGAAGATGAATGAAACATTATCTGCCGCAAAGCAGCAACATGCTATAGTGAATGAAACATGCTCTACAGCAAAGCAACACATGATGTGATGAAGCTATACCGAGCAGTGTAGTACAAATTTTTCTACATATTTGGAGGGATAAAATATGAACGGAACCGGAGATGCCGCACAGACTGTCACAGGTGGAATGACGGGGAGCAAACTGCCCCTGTGGGTGCAGACCACGGGTGATCTGAAGCTGCTGAAGGAGTATTTCAGCGAAAACAAGGAGAAACTTGATCCTGCCGACAGAAAGGTACTGACAGGCCGGATGAGCTTTATCGGACGGCTCTCCGGGGACGTACTTGGTCCGGAGGATATACGGATGAGGCGGTATACCATCGCGACGATCGATACCGGTGACGGCGTGAGACTCAGCGGTGTCGATCACAATGATGTGGAGACCTTTGCGGGCGGCTCCTGGATCTGCGCCTACAAACAGATGCTGGCGAGCAGAAAGGTCGTCAACTTATCCCAGGCAGATATCCGCTCCTTCAGACCCGTGCTTTCACAGGAAGCTGCGGAGGCACTTGATGAACAGGTTTTGCGGCAGATAAATGCCGATACTCCGAAATCACCCTATGACATGGGCGACCTGGCGCTGATAACAAGACCTGAATCCGTTATGCATGAGATAAGGGTGGACACTTCAGAGAGCACGAAGGAGGGCATCACGGAGCTTTTCGGCGAGCGCATACGCGAGGCGCTTCGAAACTGCAGATGCCCGGCTGCGCTTATGATAAACGGCCGGTATTACAGCATTTCGGGCATTCAGGGAGACGATATCGAGCTCACGGATTTTGATCCCAGGGTGTCCAAAGCGCAGACAGTAAGCCAGACAGCCGGTAGCGAACACCTGGGGATTGTGCGCTCGCTTTCAAAGATGATATCCGACGGCATGGCTTCACCGACAATAAGCCTGTGCTGGCTGTCCGATCTTGAGGTCTCAAAAGACGACCCGCACAGGATCTTCGGCCTGCCTGATCAGTCGCTGATCCTGGATGATGACGGCAATGTCACTTATGCAAATGATCAGGCAAAGACTTTTGCCGAAGGCTTTGGGGATGTGAGGAAGCAGAAAGGCCTCGAGTCGATGCGGCCTCTTAAGGGCGCCGTGACCGGCATTGACAGGGCGTATGTGGCAAAAAAGCCCGATGCGGCGCGCCTTAGAGCCGAGGCGGCAGCACGGAGCGATAAGTCCGAGACAGCGCTTCGGGAGAAGGATACCCGATTCGGATATGATACGCCGCCCGTTTATGATCCCGAGGCAAAAATACCCGCCATGCCTGATGGCGGGCCGCAAGCCGCCGCGCCCCGTCTTGACGCACCGGAAACTGCCAACTATTACAGACTCGTCGTATCCCGCGCGGGCATGTCGGGGGCGCTGTTTGGCCTGCCGGACAACGTTTTCGGCACGCAGAAGGGACTTCTTACGCCGAAGCAGCTTACGGCGAAAAACATTACTCTCGACCCCGGGCAAAAGCAGATGTACGACAGACTCTCGGCCCTTGTAAGATCCGGGGAGATCACGCCGGATATGACAAAGGGCGGCATGAGCGGCTTCAGGACGCTCGCACTTTTGCATTATATGCACGGACATCAGGGAGTATCCTTCCCGGATGTCATGGATCCCGAAAAGGATGCGGAGGGGAAAAAGGCCGCGGCAGAGGAACTGATCTCTGCCATGGAGCGTAAGGCCGGCATAGGCTGGATGCCCGAGGGCGGAAAGCCTGACGGTAAGCTTGTCCGCACGAAGGTGAAGGCCGATGATAATGCGATGGTTCCGATCATTTCCGGGGCGATTACAGAGCTTTCACATTTGGATGCCAGAAAGGCGGTAATGCAGTCTCTGGGGCGCAAAGATAACCTTTCTGCCAGTGAGACCAGGGCGGTATTTGCCGCGCCCGAAAACAGACCGGGAGTAAGGGAGACTCTTGCCGCGCTGTCGGATTTTGGTTCAAACGGGATAAGAGCGGTCCTGCAGACCGGGACTCCGACAACACAGCATGCCCTTGAAGGCCTGTCGCCGATCATACAGGAGGACTGGTCATTCTTGCAGAAAAATATCAGCGCGCTCAAAGCTGAGAAAAGTCTGTTCCTGGTCGAAAACGGGCATATGACCGCGCCTGAGAAGGTGCGGCTCATAGCCAGGGATCTTGTGCTTTCTGAGGCGGTGCGCGACCGTATCGCCGCAGGGGGAAGGCTTGCGGATGTTTCCGACAGCTTTGATGATGCGCTTAAGCATGCAAATACACGCAACACAGGCATCATAACAAAGGCAGGACCCCAGGGCGCTGCGTACAGTATGCCAAGCGTGAAGGAAATGGTATTCAAAGGCTCGTCCATGATCGATCAGAGTATCCTTCACGGTGAAAAACTGCAGGATTATCTGGAGCACGGCCTTCCTTCGGAAGGACCGACATCGAGTTATGAACACAGCCGTGCTTCCGTGGTTTCCATAAAGGACAGACAGAAGGCTTCCGTTACTGCGGATTTAAGACGGCATATTGAAGAGGCAAAGACCCCGGCTCAGATCAGGTTTATTGCTGATGCGCTGTCGCAGGCGGCGCCGAAGGGTATTGTACCGGATGGAGCACTGAAAAGCCTCGTTGCGGAAACACGGTTTGCAAGCAATCAGCTGAGTGTCACCCATGTGTGTCCGGGCTATGTACCGCTTGGCGGGTCGCCGAAAAACAACAGAAGATTCATGGTGAGGACCGATGAGGTTTTGAAGCCCGAAGCGCTTGAGAAGATGAAGACGAAGCTTACTGATTACTGCAACATGATAGACAGGCGGAATGACCCGGAGGACTTCCGCTTTGGCCCAAAATATATGAGTGCTTATTACGGTTCTCTGCAGCAAAATGCGCGCGCTTTTACCGGCAACCGGATGCTTGTTAATGCTATTGAAGGTCTGACGGTTGAACGTGTTCAGCAGATGGAGGATATCTA
Organism: Lachnospiraceae bacterium; assembly: GCA_024697225.1. GTDB lineage: Bacteria > Bacillota > Clostridia > Lachnospirales > Lachnospiraceae > Butyrivibrio. The sequence goes on along the minus strand of JAILGA010000089.1, from coordinate 5,800 downwards.
TGCGGCGATGGTCAGGGAGCAGAGCTTCTGGCACAGGGATTCCGCGCAGTATAAGGATATGTTCGGCGCGATGAAGGCCATTCATGAGCGCGCCCTTAAGGGCTTTGATCCGGGTGATAACGCCGCACTGGCGGAGATGTCAGGGCTTTTTGCCGATGCATTTAATAAGGCTTTGATTTATTCCGACAAGGAGGTCGAAGGGCGCACAAAGCGCACCCAGAGAGGCCTTGACAGGAAGAATTTTGCCCTTGCGATAATAGCCGGTACCTCCGTGTATAAAGAAGGCGACAATACATGGTATTTCCCGGACAGCTACGATCACAGGATGAGCACGGACGAGGATCCAAAAGCCGTCGATAAGCCGGAACTGGACGAGCTTCTTACTGCCCTCGGCACGGTATACGAGGGCGGACGGGAGAATACTATAGGCCGCGGGCCTGTGAAGGATGTCGTCAGGTCGCCCGCAGCTTCAAGGCCCTCGAGCGATCATATGGGTAAGCTTCAGGATGCCCTGGAAAAGATGAGCGATGACTATAGAGCGCAGATAGAGTCGCATCTGGACAAAGACAGGATCGAGGGACTTGTGCAGGGCGGCAGAGAGTCGAGGGCGCTCACGGAAGCAACAGGGCTGCGTCTTGATTTCTCGCGCACCAGCGGACACTCGGCGTTTTATGCCTGGCTCATCGCAAAGAAGGACTATTCCATCGGCAGGCTTATGGAGATGAAGGATTCCGACGGCACGGAAGCCAGAGTGTATTTTGATGAGTTTGTCCAGGATATGAAGACTAACTACACTAATGACCCGGAGGGGGCAAAGAGGCTCGGCGAGCTGCACAGGAAGGTTTATGACAGTCTGCTTGAATACCGCTATCCCGACAAGGACATTACAAGGGCAACCGATGCGCTGCAGGTTCAGGAGGCGGGGGCCTTCATAAACCGGATAGTGGTCGACCTCGAGCAGGATTGCGCTTCCGTGATCTCCAAGAAGGATCATCCCGAAAATTATGCCGCATACATGGAAGGCGCCGGCGGCATGCTGGAGATGCAGCGGGTGTTCAGACAGGTCAGCTCCACGACATCGGTGTGCAGCAATATCTTTGATCTCGGGAGCCGTCCCGATGAGGTCAAGTATGCTGAGAGACTCGCGATGTTTAAGGATTACTGGAAGGATATGCGCGGAAAGTCTCTCGCCGAGTGCAGCGGCAAAACCTTGTCCGAGTATCAGCGCATTTTTTCGGTCCACTCCACTTCGCAAAAGGATTATGGCGGGAATGAAAAGGCAATGGAGGCTGATCGGAACGCAGCACCAAGCTTCCTTATAGGAGCTGATCGTGAGCTTGGATGGAAGGATGAGCTCGACGACCGTATAAAGTCAAGAGTGACCGAACTGACGTTGGCTGAGAGGAAAAATCTGGCGCGGGCAGTCAGTGCTGCGGCAGATCGTCCGCTTTTGGCCATGAGTGATGATATTGCCGCTTTGGCGGCATATACAGAAGAACTTACTCCCGGTATGTACCGTGATGCCTCGGTGATGTACACGAGGATCTTTGGCGATCTGTATGACCCGACGGCTATTGACAGGTTGTCGGCTCTGGGCAAAGATCCCTTCGATCTGATCACTATTGACGGCAGGAGCGTTAAGAGTCTGGTGGATGTGCCTGAAAACAAGGATCTTACGCCCCTTGACAGGGAACAGAGAATGCAGGCCGCCGTGATTGTTGCACTGGGAGATCCGGCCAAGAAGGTGGAATTTGCGCCCCTTGAGATAAAGGATGACGCCACCTTTGCCGTGAGTGAAAAGAAGCATACTGTGGCAATATCAAAGCCTGTGATAGAGCTGGGGCAGGGGGACCGCGAGGATGTGAACCTGGTCGAGGCAGCAGAGGCCTTCCTCTCAGGCCATCCGTCACTGGAGCCCTCAGGTGCGGCGGAGACAGCGCTGTACACCTCCGGCTGGGAATTTGCAAGGCGGGTGTCTGATGTGCGACAGGAGGAGGCGCTTGCGGCTGCCGGAAAGGATATCTTTGACTGCCTGTTCGTAAACGGACGAAGCATCAATGAGATCTATGCCACGCAGTATGCCGCTCCCGGGATCAGCGGCTCAAGGGAAAGAAACATCAAGTTTGCTATCTTTGCGGCATCAAGGATGGACGAAGGCAATCGTGTTGTTTACAGACCGGTTAAGGAGAGAACGGACAACTTTGAGCTTCTTGACGGTATTTCCGTCGGCATCGGCGCAGATGTGAAAGGTGCGTCAAAAGAGCTCAGGCAGGCCGTAGCCGCCCGCGCGGAAAGTGACGCACGGATAGAGGAGTTCATAAGCGAGTACAAGCCGATCGCCGGCGTGGTGGATGAGCGGGCGACTTATGGCCTTGATGATCTGAAGGGTATGGATGAGGCCATCAATCTGCATGCGAAGGGATATGCGGTCACGGGCGATCAGAGAAATCTTGTGAGTGAGATCAATGTACTTATGGACGAGATCAGGGCGGGTCAGGGTCCGAGGGAGAAGCTGTTTGTCCTGAATCCCGAAACCTGGATGATCAGAGAGACTAAGGAAGTCTTGACAGAGAGGGAGACGGAACTGTATCATCAGGCTTTGGATAAGTTTTCGCAGCTGGTGACTCTCATAAAGAAGCCTCCGACAAAACCGGGCTACGAATCCGCGATCGCCAATATGTGCCGTGCGGTCGAGAAGAACAGCTTCATGTACCGGAATAAGATCTACGACCTCGCGGACCGGATGACTCACGAGAATGTGCAGACACTTGACGAGCTTTACCAGCGCCTGAAGGCAGAGGGGAAACATCGCAACTCCGATGAGTTCAATGCCATGTATTCGGCCCTTGAGAAGATCCACGAGGCGGCACCCACCTTTGATCCTTCTGACAAGAAGAGCTTTGACTCTATGGTAAAGCTTTACACGGAGGCGTTTGTCGCCGCTGACACTTATGCGAGGAAGGAGGCCTTCAAGGCCAAGAAGACGGATCTTGGCATCGAGCGCAAGAACGTCGCTCTCGTGGTACTGGCCACGGTGGCAAAGCTTCAGGATAAGGAGGCTGCCCCTGAGATATCGATCGAAGTAATGAACCCTGATCTGACAGTTCTCGATGAGAAGGGCAAGAAGAAAAAGGCCACAAGCCTCTCCGGTCTGATCGAAGAAGAGCGCAAGGCCACCCACGCTGCTTTCGGCGAGAAGGCAAAGATCGAGCGCCATGCCAGGCGCCGCAGCGGCCCGGCAAAGGAGTCCGACCAGGCCAGCAGGAAGTGAGGCAGCAGGTCGCGGTGAAATACCTGCTAAACCTGAGACTTAGTCGCCACGGTAGGTAAAACTCAGGCCTGTCACCCGCAAGATATATGCATTAATTGAGAATATGCAAGATAAATAAACAAGTAGAGTATACAAGCAGAAAAAACAAGTATAACATACATGTAGAATATTCAAGCAGAGCAAACACGCAGAGCAAACAAGCAGAAACAGACAAGGAGAACACATGAAGAAAGCACTGATAACAGGAATAACGGGACAGGACGGCTCGTATCTAGCGGAACTGCTGCTTGAGAAAGGCTACGACGTTCACGGCATGGTACGCCGCTCCTCGGTCGATTTTCGGGCAAGGATCGCACACCTTGAGGGCAGGGAACACTTTCACCTCCACTACGGCGACCTGGGCGATTCCATGAGCATAATGAACATCGTTGCCACGGTGCGGCCGGACGAGATTTATAATCTTGCAGCCCAGTCGCATGTGCAGGTCTCTTTTGAAGTGCCTGAGTTCACGGCGGATGTCGATGCGACCGGCGTCCTGCGCGTTCTTGAAGCTGTGCGCCTGTGCGATCTGATCGATACCTGCCGCATTTACCAGGCTTCCACCTCTGAACTCTACGGCAAAGTTGAGGAAGTGCCGCAGAACGAGCAGACACCTTTTCATCCCTACAGCCCTTACGCCGTCGCAAAACAGTACGGCTACTGGATCGTGAAGGAATACCGCGAGGCATACGGCATGTTCTGCTGTTCAGGAATTCTCTTTAACCATGAGTCGGAGCGCCGTGGGGAGACTTTTGTCACAAGAAAGATCACTCTTGCGGCTGCCAGAATTGCCCAGGGCAAGCAGGACAAGCTGTATCTCGGGAACCTTTCAAGTCTGCGCGACTGGGGCTACGCCAAAGATTACGTGGAATGCATGTGGCTGATGCTTCAGAATGAAAAGCCTGACGATTTCGTGATCGCGACCGGCGTCCAGCATTCGGTCCGTGAGTTTGCGAAGCTTGCGTTTCATCACGCGGGAATTGAGCTGCGTTTTGAGGGCGAGGGGCTTGATGAGAAGGGTATCGACGAGGCTACGGGCCGTGTCATTATCGAGGTGTCGCCCGATTTCTACCGCCCCACCGATGTTGTCAACCTTTGGGGGGATCCCTCAAAGGCCCGCCGTGAACTGGGCTGGGATCCGCAGAAGACTTCCTTTGAGGAACTTGTCAAACTCATGGTTGACCACGATATGCACCGCGTAGCTGTCGAGCGTGCCGAAGAACACCTCGCCTGCAACCTCGAAGAGTATCTCGAGAAGGGTGTTGTGAGGTAGAAAAATCTGCGGCTTGGCAGGTGAACCGGCAGAGACATTCTGAAGAGAATACCTGTTGCAGACGCAAAAATCCGCGGCTTGGCAGGTGAACCGGCTGCGAGCGGCTGAAGAGATCCAAGTTAATGCGTAGAGAAGTAGCAGAACGGCATGTCACAGAGCGACCTGAAAACTGAGAGGATAGCGCGCGCCGGCCGTGTGATCCTCGGCGTCTATATATGCATATTGCTCCCGGTGCTCTCATTCTGGGCACCGCAGGGATACAGTCACCTCGGAAACAGCAAATTTCTGATCTACAGATTTATTTCAGTGCCGTTTGCGGTCATATTGCTCCCGCTTGTGATCGCCAGGATATGTTTCCTGTTGCGGAGAAGCAAGCCTGAAGCATCTGCAGATTCTACAGGAAACCCGGCTTCGGGCAGGAAAGATGTTTCTGAGAATTATGTAATAAATACTGCCTCAGGCAGAAAGTCCGCCGGAAGGATGCTGGTAGTTCCGGCTATAGTATATCTTCTTTTTCTTACGGTAAGCTTTGTGCTTGCATTTGATCATAATGAGGCACTCTGGGGAACGGTCGGCTGGCGCATGGGCTTTCTCTCAAGACTGCTGTTTGTGTTTTTTTTCATTGCGGGGATTTTGTTTCGCCCGACGGGGCCTGATCAGGCGGCATCCTTTCCGCGCACGATATTTTTTCCGGTGGTTTTCGTATCCGGCGCACCGGTTCTTTTGCTCGGGATTCTGAACCGCTTTTCGATCTATCCGCTTCCGTACATGGGAGTTGATGATTCCTTTATTTCTACCATGGGAAATATTAACTGGTACGGGGGCTATCTCGTTCTTGTCTTTGCTGTTGCGTTGGGAGAGTTTATCTGCGGCACTTCGGCCTTAAGGCGGGTCTTTGCTGCGGTATTGCTTTTCCTGTCGCTTTTTTCCTTGGTGACTCAAGGTTCGGACGGTACATCTCTGGCTTTCGCGGCGGGGGTTATCGCTGCATGCACCGGCGTGTGTCTGATGGATCGCGGAGAGGAAAACGTGTCTGAGGATCTTTATGCACCTTCGGGGATCCTCACACGCTTCATCCTTCTGATAGGCTTTCTGGGTATTGCGCTGGAGATATACGGTATTCTTTGGGCAATCTATCCCCTGACCCTCGTCTCCAGAGATATAAATTTCTGGTTCACGCCCGCCCGCTATCATGCCGGCCTGATCCTGATCGCGGT
>JAILGA010000033.1 GCA_024697225.1 Lachnospiraceae bacterium | reverse complement strand
TCTCTCCAATTCGCTTATCGCAATGGTAAAAGACACATCTCTTGCTGCCAATATAACAGTGGCTGAGATGTTCATGTCAGCCCAGAGGATTGTGGCGAGAACCTATGAACCTTTGGCGCTTTACCTTGAGGTCGGTCTTATCTATCTGATCTTCTGCACGGTCCTCACAAGACTTCAGAAGCTCGGGGAAACGAAGCTTGGCGCTTATATGGCCGGGACTGCGGGGAGATGACGCTGTATGCTTATCGATGTGAGAAATCTGAATAAGCAGTTTGACGGAAAAAAAGTGCTGGACGATGTGTCTTTTTCGGTCGAAAAAGGTGATTGCATGGCGATCCTGGGGCAGAGCGGCGTCGGGAAGACCACGCTACTCAGGTGCCTTAATCTTCTTGAAAAGCCCGACAGCGGCAGACTTGTGATAGACGATACAGAGTATGATCTGGGAAGCATTGACAGGAAACAGTCTGCTCTGGTGAGAAAAAAGACAGGCTTTGTCTTCCAGGAGTTCAATCTGTTCCTTAACCGGACGGTGCTCGGGAATGTGACTGAAGGCCTTATCACCGGCAGAAAGATGCCGAAGGACAAGGCTGAAGAGATTGCCCTTGAAGCTCTTAAAAGGGTGGGCCTTGAGGATAAGAGAGATGATTATCCGATAAAACTCTCGGGAGGACAGAAGCAGAGAACCGCTATAGCAAGGGCTCTCGCGCTCTCGCCCGAGATCATGTACTTTGATGAACCTACCAGCGCTCTGGATCCCGGACTTACCGGTGAAGTACTCTCCGTGATGCGCGATCTGGTGCGGGATGGCATGACGATGCTTGTCGTGACCCATGAACTGGGATTTGCCAGGGAGGCTGCGAACAGGGTTCTTTTTATGGAAGGCGGACGGATCGCCGAAGATGTATCCTGCGAAAAGTTCTTTTCAGAGCCCTCCACGGATCAGGGAAAGGAATTTGTCGCCGCATCCGCCATATACTGATAATATTGACAAGAGCCGGTGTGGTGCTATACTGATTGAGTATGCATTCAGATGTGGAAAAAAAGTCTAACAGACTCATAATCCCGCTTGTATGGGAAGCGATCTTTGTTCTCTGTACTTTGGCCGTGGTCTTAAGGGATGACAGACGTCATTTCGGACTTACGCTTTATTTTATGTTCATTTTCTATCTGGGTATAGTGATCTATTATCGTAAAGAACTCTCCATTAAGAAGTTCTTTACGAGTTTTATGAGCTTTAAGGATTTTATCCTTCCGGTTCTGATCACATCTGCCGGCATGGCTCTTTGCAGGGCGTTATCGAGATTCGCAGCCTTCAATCTGTTCGCCGGTCATCAGAAGATAATGATGCCTCTGGCGTATTCAAGCAGCATACCCGGGATGATCATCCTCGCCCTGACGGTGATAATCCTTCAGCCGCTGGCAGAGGAACTCTTTTACAGAAAGGCTGTTATACGGTTTTCCGACAACCGGCTTATGTTTGTGACGATCCTGGCAGGATTTGTGCTGGAAGCCGTAACCAGAAGCTATACCCCGCTGGGTATCCTGGAAGCGGTTCTTATCTCTGTTCCTCTTGTGGTATCGTACAGCGTCACCAGGAATATCTATGTCCCGCTTTTTGTACACTTTATCTTCAACATAATTGTCAATATGCCGGATCTGGTATATGACTTTATGCGTCTGATGCTTGCATGACCGCGTCATGAGAGCATTGCGGGCGGTCTATCCTGTTTTATTACTCCTGACAGGCTTGCTTGTTTTATCTTCGTGCGGGAGCAGGGAGAAGTCGCTGCTTGAAGAAAACGGTTCAGAGTATCTGTACAGGGTAGACAAAACGATACTTCCGGAGGGCGAGGAGAGCGTAGAGGTGAACTCGCTCTTTTCTTTGAACGGCAGGATCTGTACGGTCGCGGTAAGAAACGGGGAAGAGGAATACGGCACGTTTCTTGTGAAATATGACGCAGCAGGTGAAGAGACCGTCTCTGTACCCTTTTCCGATCCCGACAATCCCGACGGAATGCTGTACGGAGTCTGTCCCGGCGAAAATGACGAAGTTTTCGCATTGGAGAACTGCTATAGCTATGACGAAGAGACAGGGGAGGAGTCCTCGTCGAACTATCTTCTGAGATTTTCTTCGACGGGCGAGCTGTCGGAAAGCTATGATCTTAAAGACGGTGAGCCGGAAGAGGATTATACAAACATCGGCAGTGTGGTCTATGTCGGCGGCGGGAAGCTTTTGGGGTGTGACGGTGAGAATATCTTTTCTTTTGACCAGGCCTCCGGAAAAAAGCAAAAAATCCATGAACTGGGGCAGACCTGCTATGATGCGCTGTTGTGCAGGCTCAGGGACGGCACGGTGCTTCTGTCGGCGTGGATAGACGGGACCGGATATGTATTGAAGAAAGTGGATATCTCTGACGGAACGCTGACCGATCTTTCGGAGATACCGGATAACATGAATTCCAGCGCCATATTTCCGGGACTTAGCCATGATATATACTATTTCTGTAATAAAGGCATTTACTGCTATGATCTCGGGTCTTCGCGCACGGATAAGGTCTGTGATCTGCTGGCCTCTGATATACTGGCGGATGATCTGTCCGGAATAGCCGAGACGGAAGACGGGCGGCTGGTGATCGCATATTCAAGTAACGGCGATGACGGATATAACTCTGCGGTCAAGCTGATAAGCCGTGTGCCGCCTTCCGAGGCAAAGAGCAAGGAAGAGATCACACTTTCCTGTGTATATGCCAATTCCGAGGTGGTGCGCAGGATAGTCAGCTTTAACGAAAACAGCGACAGATACAGGATACGCCTGGTTGATTATGCATCGTACAATACAGACGGGGATTGGGAGTACCCATATAAGAAACTGAATACTGATATCGTTTCCGGATATATTCCGGATATTCTGGTGATCGACAATGAGATGCCGGTGGAGAGTTTTATCGGAAAGGGAATACTGGAGGATCTTACACCATATCTTGAGAACGATGAAGAATTAGGACACACAAAGCTTCTGGACAATGTGTTCGAGGCCTACAGGATAGACGGCAGGCTGTATCAGCTGATACCTTCTTTTATGGTATATACAGGGATCACCGGAACGGATCTCACCGGTAATACCAACAGGCTCACAATGAGAGATCTGGCCGCCATCTGTGAGAGCAGGGGGCTTGATATAAGGAACAGCTTCGGAGCGATGACCAGGGAGAATCTGTTTTCGCTGCTGCTGTATATCCAGGGAGCCGAGTATGTGGATCTCTCTACCGGGAAATGTGCGTTTGATTCACCGGGGTTTATCGAGCTGCTGAATCTTGTGAAGTTGTTCCCGGAAAAGATCGCGGATGATGCTTACATGGATCAGCAGAAGGCTTACAGAGAGGGCAATTCCGTTGTCCTGTTGTACGGCTTCAGCAATTACAAGGATTATGCGAACTGCAGATACGGGTATTTTGGCAGAGAGATAGCAATGCCGGGTATTCCCGGGTATGAGAGGAGCGGTTCGATGATCATGCCGCAGATACAGCTTGCCATGACTTCGACCTCCGCTCACAAGGAGGCCGTGTGGGATTTCATCAGGATGTTTTTGAGCGAGGACTATCAGGACAAACTGAACTGGGGCTTCCCGGTGCGTATGGACAGTCTCAGAAACCTCGGGCAAAAGAGCATGGAGAAGGAATTCTATATAGACGAGGACGGTGAGAAGATCGAGTATCCCAACACTATGTGGATATCCGGCCAGGAGGTTGAGATTCCGCCGCTGTCGGAGGATGAAGTGGAGAGGGTGACGGATTTTCTGTCCTCCTGCGACAGACGGGTATACATAAACAATACGGTAACTGATATAATAACGGAGGAATCCGCCGCGTTTTTCGAAGGACAGAAGAGTGCAGAGGAGGTCGCAAAGATAATCCAGAGCAGAGTGCAGATATACGTGCATGAGAACAGATGAGGAGGGGACGCATGGATATAACCTATGACAGCCGGACCCGGGTTTTCAGACTAGATACCGGGAATATGACATATGCGATGGGCGTGGTTGATGATGAGGGGTTTCTCGGACATCTCTACCTTGGCCCCGGGGTGGGAAATGATGACCTGACATATCTCTCAAGAGCCATAGAGTACCCGGGACTGCCCTCAAAGAATAACAGGGACAGGTGTTCATTCCTGGACTTTTTTCCGCATGAATATCCCGGAGAAGGGGTGGGTGATTTCAGGAGTCCTGCCGTAAGGGTGACAAAAGACGGGATCTCACCTGGAATACAGCCTCTGTATAAGGGCTACAGGATCATCAAAGGGAAAAAGCGGCTTGAGGGGATGCCGTCCGTATTCGGAGATGAGAAGGACTCGGAGACGCTGGAGATAGAGATGTCCGATGAGACGGCAGGTGTAAAGCTGTTTCTGGATTATACGATATTTGAGGGGATTAATGCCGTTGTAAGGAGTGTCAGGGCCCAGAATACCGGGGATACGCCTGTGACTTTAAATCGTATCATGTCATTTTCGGCGGATATGGACCGACCCGGTGAGACCAGGCTTATGACACTGAACGGCTCATGGGGAAGAGAGAGAGCCAAACAGATAATCCCTGTGGGTACGGGATTTGCCGGTGTTTCTTCTGTGAGAGGCGTGTCCTCGCATCAGTCGCATCCGTTCCTGGGGCTGTTGTCAGAAGGGGCAGATGAGTCGCAGGGCGAAGTGATCGGTCTTAATTTCATCTATTCGGGCAATTTCCTTGCGCAGGTGGAGAAGGGACAGTTCGGGACTCTCAGGGTACAGATGGGCATTCATCCCATGGGCTTTTATGAGAAACTTCAGCCAGGTGAGAGTTTTCAGTCCCCGGAGGCGGTGCTCGTGTGGTCGGATTCGGGCATCGGCGGTATGACCAGGACTTTCCATGAGTTGTACAGGAATCATCTGATAAGGAGCCCGTGGCTCCACAGGGAGAGACCAGTCCTCATAAACAACTGGGAGGCCACTTTCTTTGACTTCGATCTCGAGAAGCTGCTTAAGATAGCACGCAGGGCTTCGTCGGAGGGCGCGGAACTGCTGGTCATGGATGATGGCTGGTTCGGAAGGAGAAACAGCGACAATTCATCTCTCGGCGACTGGTATGTGAATGAGGAAAAGCTTCCCGGTGGGGTGAAGAGACTGTCTGAAGAGCTCGCGGCAATAGGAATGAAGCTCGGTATCTGGTTTGAGCCCGAGATGGTATCCCCCGACTCCGATCTGTACAGGGCACATCCGGACTGGGCGTTTTCGATTGACGGCAGGAAACCCTGCATGGCAAGGGAACAGTATGTACTTGACCTGACAAGAAAAGAGGTGCGGGACTATATCTTTGACATGATCTCAAAGGTGCTTGATTCCGCCGATGTGGCTTATGTCAAATGGGACATGAACAGGCCTCTCACGGATGTGGGAACCCATGCAGCCGACGCAGGAGATGGAGGGCTGTTCCACAGATTCGTACTGGGCGTATATGATCTTCAGGAGAGGCTCATAACCAGATATCCGGATCTTTTGCTGGAAAACTGCTCCAGCGGCGGCGGAAGATTTGATCCGGGCATGCTTTTCTACAGCCCGCAGATATGGACCTCGGATAATACCGATGCCATAGACAGACTCTCGATCCAGGAGGGCACGGCAATGATATATCCGCTCTCCACCATGGGAGCACACGTATCCGTATCGCCGTCGCAATCCTGCGGCCGGAAGACCCCCATGGTGACCAGGGGACATGTGGCGCTGGCAGGCACTTTTGGATATGAGCTTGACATGGACAGGCTGCCTGGGGAGGACTCCGCGCAGATACGTGATCAGATCGCCCTGTATCACAGGTATGGGGAACTTGTCAGAGAGGGGGACTATTACAGGATAGAGTCGTGGCAGGACGGAAGCATGTGCGACTGCTATATGGTGGTGTCAAAGGACAAAACACAGGCGCTCATGACCTGGGTGCAGGTTCTTGCGCATACTAACTTAAAGAGCAGGAGAGTCAGGATACCGGGGCTTGATCCCGACAGGGAATACAGGATAGAGGTAGCTGATCCCAGGGAGGGTAATGACGGAAACGGAAACAGGGTAAGTCCGAATGAGCTTAACTGCATGTCGGGGTTCCTCGGAAAGACGCTTACGGGTGCCACGCTGTCTGGTGCCGGCATACTGATGCCCAGGCTGTCCGGGGATTTCAGATCATTGCTCATAAGCTTTGACTCCAGGGGATGACGGAGTGTGAAACATGAATAACAACAAAGAAGCAGCTGTTGACAACCTGAAGAAGAACCGAAAGAAGTATATGACGATCGCCATCACGATCATTGTCGTTACCGCGCTCGGTTTTATAATGCTTTTTATGTCGGCGGTCCGAAGGATCCAGTATGTCTACACTGATCAGACGTATCAGAAGACGGTACTGGTGAGAAGGGAAGCACTCGGGAGCACGGTATCCAATCTGGTCAGGGAGATCGATAAGATGAGGACGCTGTGCCTTGACGAGGAAACGGCTATCGTGGATGCCGTAAAACCGGCTGTCATCGCCATCATGAAGGAGAAGGATCCCGCAGGCGAACTTAAGGAGTATTTCGCCTCTTTCGGCGGGAAATTCGATATCACCTGCATACTGTATGACAAGACGGGCAAAGCCGTTCTGGACAACATGGGACTGACCGGTGAAACGCAGATGTACTCGGAGGATCTGGATGATGTGTTCATCATCAGCGAAAAGGTCTCGCAGGGCGATTACACCGCGCTGTACGGTGTGACGGGCTCAGGCTTTGACAGCGGTCTTCTTGAGATACTTTCCGAAAACATCGCGGAGATATCCGCCAAGACCGGTGAAAAATACTGGGTTGATAAGATGACGGTACTTGACGGCGGCAAGGTCAGCGTGGTGAGACTGATTGATTCCGAGAATCCCAGACGGGTCGGTATGTCCTCGGCAGAATCGGCGGATACGGACCTGGCGGAACTGCGAAATAAAGGAAAAGGTGAGCAGATATTTGCGGAGAAGGATATGGAATGGCTCGTGGAGGACGAGTCGCGCGTTACTGCACGATCGACCACCTGCTCCGAGTATTATGAACCATACGGCTGGGCTGTATGCGGCGCGTTCAGGATGGATGCCGTGGGCGTGGATTCGGTTCTGGTGCAGGCAAGATCCCGCAATGAGACGATCAGGATCGGAATAAGGATGGCAATAGGCTTTGCGCTGGTCCTTGGCATAGCGATAATACTGCTTTTAAGAAACAGCGCCACATATTTCAACAAGCGCCACAAGAAGCTCAAGGATCAGGTTGAGAAGGACGCTCTGACAGGGGCCAATACCAGGGGATACGGACAGCAGATCCTCACCAACGATTTTAACAGATTTACATCCAAAAACGATGAGTCACCCATACTCATGGTCATGGATGTTGACAAGTTCAAGAGCATCAATGATACTTACGGTCATGACAGCGGAGATGTGGCGTTAAAGCAGGTTGTCAAGTCGGCACTCAGGGTAATGAGAGGCAAGGACTGCATGATAAGATGGGGCGGTGACGAGTTTATCGCCGTCTTCTACAAGCTTGAGCGCACCAGAGGAGAGAACGTCGCAAACCGCCTCAGAAAAGAGATAGCTCAGACCGAGATAACGCACGGTTCAAATACTTTCGGCATGACGGTATCAATCGGTGTGACCTGGTTCAAATTCGGCGATACAAGCTATGATGACGCATTGAAGCGGGCTGATGCCGCATTGTACAAGTCAAAGGGACTCGGCCGCAACAGAGTATGCGTGGCTGAAGACGGCGCCGCCAATGTTCAGCTGGATGAGGAACTAAGCAATATGGGACTTTCAGAGAGCGAAGCCGCGGAGCTAGCGAGCCTGAGGGATGTGAGTAAGGAGAAGATATAATGGCGACTATAGAGAGTGTAGAACAGCTGTCACAAAACCGTTTCGTGAACCTTTATAATGTAAAGGGTGTCAACAGCAAGGGGTTTCACAGCAATTATTTTGTTGCGTCAAGGGCAAAGACGAAGGATGAACTCAAACTCGTTTCACACGGTGAGGAGGCTGACGGTGTGGCTATCTACGCGCTTTACGGCGAAAAGAGGGACCGCGTCGTGCTTGTCAGGCAGTGGCGCTATCCGATAGGCGACTGGATCTACGAGTTCCCGGCGGGACTCTGCGAGCCCGGCGAGAACTACAGGGAGGCGGCCGTCAGGGAACTTCATGAGGAAACAGGTCTGGTGCTGGAACCTCTTGATGTGGATCCCGCATTTGAGAAACCCAGGTATACGACAGTCGGCATGACCGACGAATCGGTGGCAACGGTTTACGGATATGCGTCAGGTGAGCTCAGCGCCCGCTTCGAGGAGAAGAGCGAGGAGATCGAGGCTGTGATCGCCGACAGAGATGAGGTAAGAAGAATACTCCGGGAAGAAAAGGTTGCTCTTTTGTGTGCGTATAAGCTGGCGCATTTTTTGAACGATGATGATCCGTTCGGGTTTTTAAGGGGGTGTTAAAATGCTCAGACAGGTATCCGTTTATGCGGAAAACAAAAAAGGCTGCTTCAAACAGATCACGGGACTTTTATCTGACGGCGGAGTAAATATCCTGGGGTCGGTCACAAATGACAGCGCGGAATATGGCATAGTGAGGCTTGTGGTATCTGATCCGGAGGCTGCGCTGAAGGTACTTACGGAGGCGGGGTTTCTGTGTAAGCTCACCTCGGTTCTCGGGATCGAACTTCCTGATGAGATCGGCGCACTGGACAGGCTTTTGACCGAACTGTATAACAGCAACATAAGCGTTGATTATCTGTATCTCTCGTTCAACAGGGATTCTGGAAGACCCATAATGATCCTTCATACGGCCGATACCTCGCAGGTGGAGAATATACTTGTATCAAGAGGATTTACGGCACTGTAGAAGGGATCGTTAACAGGAATCCGTATCAACAGGGGAGGAAGACAAAAATGAATTCGATAAGCAGGCGTATTACGGCAGCGGTGTGTTTGTTTATCACCGCTTTTGTCTTGTTGTGCCTGTTTGTTCCCAAAAGCGCGCAGGCCTCCGGAAACCGCAGGGATATTCTTGGCGACGGTACTGATTATACCGCGATACTTTATGATTCCTCCAACGGTCTTCCCACCTCCGAGTGCAATGCCATAGCTCAGGGCAGTGACGGCTTTATCTGGATGGGCGGATACAGCGGCCTTATACGCTACGACGGCACCAACTTTGAGCGCTTTGATTCCACGACGGGAGTATCAAGCGTATTCAGTCTTTATGTCGACAAGAAGGACAGGCTGTGGATCGGCACGAACGAGAATGGCATAGCCTGCCTTGACCACGGTGATCTGACAGTCTACGGGAAAATTGAAGGTCTGAAATCTTTCTCCATAAGAGCAATAACAGAGGACAGCGAGGGGAATATCCTGATCGGGACGACGCAGGGTATGGCCTACGTGGACGGCGAGACCATGGAGATCCATGTGATCGATGCCCCTCAGGTAAACATGGAATACATAACCAGTCTGGAGCGCGGCAGCACGGGGAGAGTGTATGGCCTGACATCAAACGGCGCGGTGTTCGAGATGAACAGGCTGAAGGTCACGACCTTTTACAGGCATGACGAATTCGGCGAAGATCCCGTGTGCTGCATATATCCGGATCCCGGTGATCCGGCTACGATGTACATGGGTACTACGGGCAATGAGATACTGACCATAGGCGTAACAAGGGACGGACTTCAGATTCTCAGACGTAGATCAACCGGTGAACACAGGAATATAAACGCCATCTTTAAAGATAACGGCCTCATCTGGGCAGCCTGCACCAACGGGATCGGCTTCTTCGACGAGATGGGCCGGTACAATGAACTTACTGATGTACCGATGAACAATTCCGTGGGCAATATCATGCCGGATCTTGAAGGAAATCTGTGGTTTACATCATCCAGGCAGGGTGTTCTTAAGATAGTGCCCGACCGCTTTTCGGATCTTTCCAAGCTTGCGGGCCTGGATACCATGGTGGTGAATTCCACCTGTGTGAACGGTGAAGATCTGTATCTGGGGACGGACAGCGGGCTCACAATATTGAACCTCGGGAGCAATATCTGTAAATTTAACGATCTGACGACGCTGCTCGACGGCGTGAGAATAAGATGTATAACAAATGACTCAAAAGGAAATGTATGGCTGTGTACTCACGGAGAGCACGGTCTGGTGCAGTATAATCCGGAAAGCGGCGCGATAACAGAGTTTAATGAAGACAACGGCCTTGACGCAAGCAGGGTCAGATCGGTCATTGAAAGACGCGACGGGAGTATGGCCGCAGCCACCGGAAACGGTGTGTTCATCATCAGGGACGATACCGTTATAGAGCATTTCGGTCAGAAAAACGGGATCAATACGGCGGAGATCCTGGCTATAGAGGAGGGCGAGGACGGCAGGCTTTACCTCGGAAGTGACGGTGACGGCATATATGTTATAAATGGCAGCAGGGTATCAAGACTCGGACATGATGAAGGTCTCACAAGCGAAGTCATCATGAGAATAAAATGGGACAGTGAGCGCAGGGTGTTCTGGATCATCACGTCCAATTCCATTCAGTATATGAAGGATGATGTGATAACCAACGTGAGTACTTTCCCATACTCCAACAACTATGACATATATTTCAACAGCCACGGCGGTGCATGGATCCTTTCATCAAGCGGTATTTACGTGACCAGAACGGATGAACTCATAAATAATGCCGGTATTGAGTACAGCTTCTACAATACAAAAAGCGGGCTGCCGTGTATCACAACAGGCAATTCAAGAAGCTTTCTCGATAAAAACGGCAATCTTTACATTTCGGGTACCACGGGTGTGTGCGTGGTGGATATCAATTCCGACGATGCAGAGAACGAGAATGTCAGGCTTTCTATTCCGTCGGTGGAACTCGACGACAGGAGGATAAATCTGTCAGAGGGGGATACAGTATATGTTCCCGCAGGCACCAAGAGGCTTGTGGTGGATGCCTATGCGCTAACCTACGGTCTGGCAAATCCCAGGATCACATACTGTCTGGAGGGTTTTGACGAAGCGCCGATACATACAACCAAGCAGGACCTGAAGCCCGTTATCTACACTAACCTTGACGGCGGGAAATATGTGTTCACCCTGAATGTGATAGATGATGAGACGGGTGAGGTGAAGAATTCCACGCGGCTTGACATATCCAAGGAGCACTCGGTGTATGAGAGTCTTGTGTTCTGGGTCATCCTTCTGATCTTTGCCGTATCGGGCATTTCATGGTTCATAATCAGATATTTCAGGAACAGGACCATGGCGCTGTTGAAGAAACAGCAGGAAGACCAGAAATTCATAGATCAGATCATAAGAACCTTTGCAAAATGCATAGATATGAGGGATTCCCAGAACAGAGGGCACTCCTTCAGAGTTGCGTACTATACGAGGCTTTTGGCACAGAAGCTCGCTGATAAGAAAGGATATACACCGGAGCAAATAGCTGAGTACTATAATATAGCGCTGCTGCATGATATCGGGAAGCTATCGATACCCGACCAGATCCTGAACAAACCCGAGAGATTAAACGATGACGAGTATCTCGTTATGAAGAGCCATGCGGCAAGGGGAGCCGAGATACTCTGCGATGTAAATATCGTGAAGGATCTGGCGGTCGGTGCGGGCTGTCATCACGAGAGAATGGACGGAAAGGGTTATCCAAACGGTCTAAAGGGCGATGAGATCCCGGAGGTCGCAAGGATCATTGCAGTGGCTGACACCTTTGATGCCATGTATTCCACGAGACCATACAGAAAGCAGCTTGAGCTGTCTGTTGTCCTCGATGAGATAAAGAGGATCAGGGGAACACAGCTTGAGGCCGATGTGGTCGATGCGCTGCTGGAACTTGCTTCGGAGAACAAGCTGAACAAAGAGCTTGTGGATAAGGCAGTTGAGGAGGAACCCGAGCTTGAGACTTTTGAGGACGCAAAAGAGCTTGAGAAGAGAAGACGAAAGAAGATGGCGGACAAGGGAACAGCTTATGAACCTGTGGAGAAAACAAGAGAGGATGAGGAGTTCCTTAACAGGCTCGGTCTCGGTGGAAAATAGTTTATCTGAAGGAGGGAATCCGGCATGGCGAGGTTTTCCGTTGACAGGATAATGGGAACAGAAAAATACGATAAGAAAAGTGTGATTCACAAGTCCATGCATCCGATGCTTCTGCTCGTCATTGTGGTCGTTTTATGCGCGGCCTGTACATATATCATACCCGCGGGCACATATCAGCGGGTGGAAGATCAGACCATCGGAAGGGAACTCATAGTGCCCGGGAGCTTTGAATATACGGTCAGAACACCGGCCACGCCCATGAAGCTTCTGATGTCTTTGACGCTCGGCCTGCAAAATGCTGCCGATATCATATTTTTCCTGCTTATCACCGGAGGTATGTTTGCGGTCATAAACGGCAACGGCGCGCTGAACATAGGTATGGCCACGATCCTTAAAAAGCTTAAGGGCAAGGAAGTGCTCATGGTACCGCTCTGTATGATATTCTTCGGACTGGGATCGGCTTTCCTTGGGTGTTTTGAGGAATATCTGGCCTTTGTGCCGCTGTTTCTTGCGTGCTGTGTCACAGTGGGGCTGGATTCTCTGGTGGCGGTGGGTATCATATTTATCGCGGCTACGGTAGGATATGCCGGGCCTATAACCAATTCCTTCACGCTCGGCACTGCCCAGCAGATCGCGGGACTGGATGTGTTTTCGGGAATGTCCTTCAGGATCGGGGTCTTTGCGGTGCTTGAAGTGATATCCATCGCCTATGTCACCTGGTATGCCGTGATGGTGAGGCGGAATCCGCAATTTTCCGGCTGCTATGAATACGACCGCGAGTATAACGCAGGAAAGAGATTTGATCTGGATAACATCCCGACACTCACGCTGAGACAGGGATTATCGATAGTCACTTTTGCAGCGGGCATGGTACTGGCTGCGATCGGAGTGATCGTTTTCGGATTCTACGTGGATGAGCTTGCGGCTGTATTTCTGGCCATAGGTGTGATCGGCGGTCTTGCGGGCGGCTTAAGACCCGGGGAGATATGTAAGCATTTCATAAACGGCTGCAGGGATATGGTTCTTCCCGTCATAATGATCGGTCTGGCAAATGCCGCCGTGATACTCTTAAAGGACGGGAACGTGCTGGATACCATGCTTTTCACACTGGGCTCTCTGATCGTAAAGCTGCCGTCCGGATTTGCGGCCTTCGGCATGTTTGTCGCTCATGAGATAATAAACGTTGCCGTTCCGTCAGGTTCCGCGCAGGCTGCGCTCACCATGCCTCTCATGGTGCCTCTTGCCGAAAGAATGGGCGTGTCGGGACAGACCGCTGTGCTTGCATATCATCTGGGCGATGCTTTTACCAATGTATATGCACCTACCGGCGGTGAGATACTGGCGGCTCTCGCGATATGCAGAGTGCCGTTTTCCAAATGGCTGAAGTTTCTGACACCTTTGTTCATATTATGGTGGGTTACCTCCTTTATTATACTGATGGCGGCGACCATGACGGGGTTCTGACCATGAAAAATGACGGAAATGAAAGAAGAGTTCTCGCAGTGATAACCGCAAGGGGCGGCAGCAGAAGGATACCCGGAAAGAATATCAGGGATTTCTGCGGTTCCCCGATAATAGAGTATTCTATCAGGGCTGCACTGGATTCGGGCGTATTTGACGAAGTGATGGTGTCCACTGACGACGATGCGATCGCTGATATCAGCAGAAAGGCCGGGGCATCCGTGCCCTTTATGAGAAGCGCTGCCAATTCCGGGGATCATGCTACGACGGTGGATGCGCTGTCGGAGGTGATAGATGCATACGGCAGCATGGGCGTTTCCTTTGATGATGTGTGCGTTATCTATCCGACTGCCCCTTTTGTCACTGCGGAGATACTTGCCAGGGCTTATGATAAGTTCAGATCATCCGGGGCCGAGGGGCTTGTGAGCGTTGTACAGTTCTCTTATCCGCCGCAGAGGGGATTCAGGATGGATGAGAAGGACGGCAGGCTCAGCTATATTTATCCCGAATACGAGAAATCAAGGTCACAGGATCTGGAAAAGATGTATCATGATGCCGGGCAGTTTTATTTTCTGCAGGCGGATATCCCCGGCAGTAAGCATACCATGATACCGCCTCATACGGTCGCGTACGTTCTTGATGAGCTGAGGGTACAGGACATCGATAACGAGACGGACTGGCAGCTTGCCGAACTGAAATACAGGCTGATAAACAGGGACATCACCTGAAAAAGGATCAGTTGGATATGCCGGAATACCCGATGCGTCTGAATAAATATCTTGCGGCCTGCGGAGTCGGCTCCAGAAGAGAGGCGGACCGGCTGATCCTTGACGGGAGAATCTCGGTGGACGGCCGAAGGGCAGAGCCGGGACTGATGGTGGATGAGAATTCCGCCGTGGAGTTTGACGGATCGCGCGTTGTTCCATGCACTGAAAGACGGCTTTTTGTCTGGTACAAACCGCGGGGTGTCGTGAGCACCATGAGGGATCCACATGCGGGAAAAACGGTCGCAACCGAGCTTGCAGGCAGGCTTCCCGATGAGGGGCACTTTATCTATATAGGCAGACTGGACAGGGACTCCGAGGGACTTTTGCTCATAACAAACGACAGTCAGCTCGCGCACGATACCGAAAAGGGCGCGGGGAGTACAGAGAAGGAATATCTTGTCGATGCATCCAGAGAACTGACTGACGCAGAGATTAAAAAGCTCTCTGCGGGAGTATTTCTTGATGATCTCGGGATCACCACCAGGCCATGTACCGTAAGACGGACATCGGACAAAAGATATACAGTCGTTCTGACAGAGGGGAAGAACAGACAGATAAGGCGCATGTTCGGAACACTAGGAGTAAGGGTTACGAGGCTTGTGCGCGTCAGGGAGGGCGGAGTGAGGCTCGGCTCAATGAAGCCCGGAGATCTCGTGGAGGTTGACCCGGACGAGTTGTGATGGTATAATCCGAAAGATTTTGGATGCCGGAGAAACGGAGGAAGACGGATATGGAACAGGATAACAGTACATTTTTCAGCCGCCCGGTGACGCTGAACAAGCATAATAATCTGCTTCAGATAGAGGAGCACATGTATATACTGGACGACGTTGAAAAGCCCAACGTGTTCAGAAACATGTTCCCCTATGAGGACATTCCCAAGATCCCTTTCAATGACAGGATAGTTCCGCACAACATGCCGGAGAAGATATGGATCACGGATACGACCTTCCGCGACGGGCAGCAGTCAAGAGCCCCGTATTCGGCGGATCAGATACTTCACATCTACGATGAACTTCATAAGCTCGGCGGAAAGAACGGGATAATCCGTCAGAGCGAGTTCTTCCTGTACAGCAAGAAGGACAGGGATGCCGTCGACAGATGTCTCAACAGGGGATATGAGTTTCCCGAGGTCACAAGCTGGATAAGAGCGAGCGAAGAGGATTTCAAGCTGGTGAAGGAGATCGGCATGAAGGAGACCGGCATACTGGTTTCCTGCTCCGATTATCATATCTTCCTGAAGCTCAAGATGACCAGAAAACAGGCTATGGAACACTATCTGTCGGTGGTCCGTTCGTGTCTCGATGAGGGCATAAGCCCCAGATGTCATCTTGAGGATATCACCAGGGCGGATATCTTTGGCTTCGTGGTACCGTTCTGCATTGAACTGATGAAACTGATGGACGAGTATAAGATACCCGTGAAGGTGCGGGCCTGCGATACCATGGGCTACGGTGTCAACTTCCCCGGAGCCGTCATACCCCGAAGCGTACAGGGCATCATATATGCGCTCAATACCAATGCCGGTGTGCCGTCGGAACTCATCGAATGGCACGGACACAACGATTTCTACAAGGCCGTGACCAATTCCACCACCGCCTGGCTGTACGGCTGCTCTTCGGTGAACACCTCGCTGTTCGGAATAGGCGAGCGCACGGGCAATACGCCTCTCGAAGCCATGGTGTTTGAATACGCGCAGCTCCGCGGCACTCTAGACGGAATGGATACGACGGTCATCACTGATCTCGCGGAGTACTACGAGAAGGAGATTGGCTACACCATCCCTCCCAACACGCCTTTTGTCGGCAAGAACTTCAATGTGACAAGGGCCGGTATCCACGCGGACGGACTTTTGAAGAACGAGGAGATCTACAGCATATTCGACACCGGCAAATTCCTGAACAGACCGCCTGTGAGTGCCGTTTCGAACACCTCCGGTCTCGCGGGCATTGCCCACTGGATAAACAGACATTATTCGCTGACAGGAGATAATGCCGTGGCTAAGACATCTCCGCTCGTCGCAGAGGTCAAGGCCTGGGTGGACGAGGAGTACGCGGGAGGACGCGTCACGATACTCACCGATGCGGAGCTGGTCGACCGCGTGGAGGCGGCAGCAGTGAAATTGGGCATCACTATTCCCGGGGAGGTAAAGAAGGATGAGTAAGATCACTATGAAAACGCCGCTCGTCGAGATGGACGGCGATGAGATGACAAGGATACTGTGGGAGATCATCAAGGAAAAGCTGATCCTGCCCTATGTTGATCTCAGAACCGAGTATTACGATCTGGGACTTAAGCACAGAGATGAGACCAACGATCAGGTGACGATAGATTCTGCCGAGGCCACAAAGAGGCTTGGTGTCGCCGTAAAGTGCGCCACGATAACACCGAACGCGGACCGCGTAAAGGAATATAACCTGAAGCAGATGTGGAAATCTCCCAACGGAACGATCCGTGCGATACTTGACGGCACCGTGTTCAGAACTCCCATAACCGTAAGGGGGATCGAACCCTGCGTTAAGAACTGGGAAAAACCGATCACACTTGCACGTCACGCGTACGGCGACATATACAAGAACGTTGAGATGAGGATACCGGGCCCCGGGAAGGCTGAGCTCGTATATACCGATCCCGACGGGAATGAGACGAGGGAACTGATACATGAATTCAAGGGCCCGGGTGTGGTCCAGGGTGTGCACAATCTCGATAATTCCATAGAGAGCTTCGCAAAGGCGTGCTTCCAGTTCGCACTTGATGAGAAAAAGGATCTGTGGTTCGGGACCAAGGATACTATAAGCAAGACTTATGACGCGAGGTTCCGTGAGATATTTGATTCGATATACGGATCACAGTTTAAGGAGAAGTTTGACGCTGCGGGCATCACCTATTTCTTCACGCTCATTGACGACGCCGTAGCAAGGATCATGAAGTCCAAGGGCGGGATGATCTGGGCATGCAAAAACTATGACGGGGATGTGATGAGCGATATGGTGAGCTCGGCTTTCGGCTCTCTTGCCATGATGACATCGGTGCTTGTATCCCCCGGGGGCTTTTATGAGTACGAAGCTGCGCACGGTACGGTACAGCGCCACTATTACAAGCATTTAAAGGGCGAGGAGACCTCGACAAACCCCGTAGCAACCATCTTTGCATGGACGGGCGCTCTGAGAAAGAGAGGAGAACTGGATTCTCTTGCGGAGCTGTCCGAATTCGCCGACAGGCTTGAAAAGGCAACTCTCGATACGATAGGAGAGGGGATCATGACAAAGGATCTGGCTCTTATTACAACCCTCCCCTCAAGTGAAGTTCAGACCAGAAATACTGAAGGATTTATAGAAAGCATAGCAGAGAGACTGTGAGAAGACAGGCCTTCAGGCAAGTTCTTCCCACTGTGCATACAGGATTTCGAGCCTGTCGTTTATCTGCTGCTGTTCATCGGACAGCGTTCTCAGCCTTGCGAGGTCATAGCCTACCTCGGGAAGTGCAAGTTCGCTGTCTATTTCTTTGCTTCTTGCTTCGAGATCCGCTATCTCCTCTTCGCATTTTTTCAATTCATTAGCCAGACGCCGTTCTTCTTTCTGCTGCTTCTTCTGAGCCTGCCAGTCGGATCTTCCGTCCGGGGAGGCCGGGACTTCCTGCTGCGCCGGGACAGCGGAGGGGGCGAGCTTTGACATGCGCTCGTCGCGGTGCGAAGCATAATAATCGTAATCGCCGATGTAATTCACCAGCTGTCTGCCGGTGAGGTCAAGAATGCGCGTTGCGGTGCGGTTTATGAAATATCTGTCATGGCTGACGTAAAGCACAGTGCCCTCATAGCTCCTTATGGCCTCTTCGAGTATCTCCCTGCTGGTTATATCCAGATGGTTTGTTGGTTCGTCGAGAAGCAGGAGGTTTGCCTTGGAGAGCATGAGCTTCAAAAGTGAGAGCCGGCCCTTTTCTCCGCCGGAGAGATCGCCGACGCGCTTGAACACATCGTCGCCTGTGAACAGAAAAGCTGCGAGTCTGGTTCGGATCTCGGTGTTGTTCATATCCGGGTGGGCATCGGATATCTCGTCAAACAGAGTGCCGGCATTGTTAAGCACATGATGCTCCTGGTCATAGTAGGCGATCTTTACCCTGACGCCGGTTGTAATGGAACCTTTGTCCGCGGGCATAAGGTGGTTTATTATCTTTAGCAGAGTGGTCTTTCCCGTGCCGTTGTTGCCTATTATCGCCACGTGCTCGCCGCGCTTGAGCTCGAAATTCAGATCGGAGAACAGCCTGTTGTCACCGAAACTTTTGGCGAGCCCCCTGACCTCGAGTACATCATTGCCGCTCTCCACGCAGGGCGTAAATGAGAGATGCATATCGAGCCTGGATTCCGCCGGCTTTTCGAGGACTTCGATCTTATCCAGCATCTTTTCCCGGCTCTCCGCTCTCTTTATCGATTTCTCACGGTTGAAGGATTTGAGTTTCCTTATCACTTCCTCCTGATGTCTGATCTCCTTTTGCTGGTTCATCCAGGCGTGGAGTGCGTCCTTTCTGGCTTTGGCTTTTTTTTCGGCAAAGCTTGAGTAATTGCCGTCCCAGACGGTCAGCCGGTTTTGATCTATCTCGGCGACCCTTGTCACTATGCGGTCCATGAAGTAGCGGTCATGGGATACGACGAGGACGGCGCCCGGATAACTCCTGATATAGCCCTCCAGCCATTCAACCGCATTCATGTCCAGGTGGTTGGTGGGCTCGTCCAGAATGATCAGGTCATTTTTTGTGAGAAGGAGCTTGCCCAAAGCAACGCGGGTCTTTTGTCCGCCGGAGAGAGTGGATATGCTGTAATCAAGCTCGTCGTCCGAAAAGCCAAGACCGTGCGCTACGCCTGTCACTTCGCCGCGTATGCCGAATCCGCGCTCTCTTTCAAAGAATCCGGAGAGTCTGTCGTGTTCCTCAACGGCTTTTATGAGATCGTCACCGGTGAGTGAGCTCATGGCCCTCTCCAGCTCGCGGATCCGCTTTTCAGTATCGATGAGCTCCTGCTTGGTGCCAAGCAGTTCCTCGTAGATCGTGTTTCTGCTGTCGATATTCTGGTTCTGCGCCAGATAGCCGATCCGCAGATCCCTGGATATTACGACCTGTCCCTCGTCGGGCGAAAGCTCTCCGAGCATCACGCGCAGAAGAGTGGTCTTGCCTGCGCCGTTGGGGCCGACAACAGCCACCTTTTCCCTGGTTTCCATACGGAAGTTTACGTCCCTGAATACAGGCACGTCGTTGAATTCTTTTGAGAGATTGTGACATTCAAGTATGACCATAACGGTTATTGATTATAGATTATGGCGGCGATAAGCACAAGAGATTTGCATTAGATGTACCGTATGTGATAAAATAACAAAGTTAGTCTGAAATCGTTTTTCTGCTTGGGAGGGGCATATCTATGAGAAAACTTACACTGATGGAGAAGATTTCGTATGGTCTCGGCGCCGTCGGTAAGGACATGGTATATATGCTCTCCGCCAGTTATATCCTCTACTACTATCAGGATCTTCTGGGAGTCAAGGCGGCCGCAATGGGAGCGATCCTTTTGGCGGCGAGGATATTTGACGCTTTTAATGACCCCGTCATGGGTGTTCTTGTGGCAAAGACCAGAACAAAGTGGGGGAAATTCAGACCCTGGCTTCTGATCGGCACAGTGACAAATGCGGTGATACTCTATCTGATGTTTGCAGCGCCTCCCGCTATGGATCAGGCGGGACTCACCGCGTATGCGGCCGTGACATATATACTGTGGGGCGTGACCTACACCATGATGGACATCCCTTACTGGTCAATGATCCCCGCTTTTACCGAGGGCGGAAAGGAGAGAGAGGGACTTACCACTCTGGCGAGGAGCTGTGCAGGCGTGGGAAGTGCCATCATAACCATCGTGACCATGATGGCTGTCCATGCGATCGGCGGCGCCAATGAAGTGACAGGCTTCAAGTATTTTACCCTGATAATATCAGTGCTGTTCATCATCCTGATAGGGATCACCTGTATCAATGTAAAGGAAAAAGCCACTGTGGATATGGAATCGCCGTCCATCGGTGCCATGTTTAAGGCACTTATTCAGAATGATCAGGCCATGACGGTTGTCATTTCCATAGTTCTCATAAACTGCTCGATCTATATCACGTCCAATCTTGTGATCTACTTCTTCAAATATGACTTCGGCGGTACCGGCTGGTTCAACAGTTATACCGTTTTCAATACCTTCGGCGGCGCGATCCAGATTCTGTCGATGATGCTTTTCTACCCGGTGCTCAGGAAGTTCTTTACCAATATCAGAATTTTCTACATAAGTCTCGGCATGGCAATAGCGGGCTATGCGGCGCTTCTTGCCATTGCGTTTACCAGCATGAACAACGTGTTTGTACTGTTCGTTCCGGGCTTTTTCATATTCGGTGCGAACGGCATACTGAGCGTGCTTACGACAGTTTTCCTGGCAAATACCGTGGATTACGGTGAGTTAAAGAACAAGAGACGTGATGAGTCTGTGATCTTTTCCATGCAGACCTTCGTTGTAAAGCTTGCAAGCGGCATTGCGGTATTTATCGCGTCTCTGGCACTTCAGGCCTTCAATCTGAGTTCGGCGGAAACTACCGACGCCGACAAGCTGATCGATTTTTCGGCATCGGTCTCCCGCAGTTCGCAGGTGGGACTTCGGATGACGATGACACTCATTCCGATCGTCGGATTGTTTGTAGCGATATTCTGGTTTAAAAAGAGATTTATACTCACGGAGGAAAAGGTGGCGGAGATTTCCGAACAGGTAAAGGCCGCCAGGGGATAAGACTGTAATAATGATGTCAGTTTAATGAAAGACGGGGGAAACACAGATGTCACAGAGGAAGGATATCCACAAGGTTCTGATAATCGGTTCGGGTCCGATTGTCATCGGTCAGGCGTGCGAGTTTGACTATTCCGGCACACAGGCGTGCAAGGCGCTCAGATCGCTGGGATACGAGATAGTTCTTGTAAACTCCAATCCGGCGACGATCATGACCGATCCGGAAATGGCGGATCATACATACATAGAACCGCTGAATGCGGAAAGAGTCGCGGCTGTCATCGAAAAGGAGAGGCCGGATGCACTGCTTCCCAACCTCGGCGGCCAGTCCGGACTCAATCTCGCTGCTGAGCTGTACAAAAAAGGCATTCTCGATATGTACGGCGTAAAGGTCATAGGCGTTCAGGTGGATGCCATCGAGCGGGGAGAGGACAGAGTTGAATTTAAGAAGACCATGGACGCTCTGGGTATCGAAATGGCAAGGAGTCAGGTGGCTTACAGTGTGGATGAGGCGCTTAAGATCGCGGACGAACTGCATTATCCCGTGGTGCTGAGACCGGCATACACGATGGGCGGCACCGGCGGCGGTCTGGTGTATAACCGCGACGAGTTGAAGACAGTCTGTGAAAGAGGACTTCAGGCTTCGATCATACATCAGGTGCTGGTAGAGGAGAGCATTCTGGGCTGGGAGGAGCTGGAGCTTGAGATAGTGCGCGACAGTGCCGGCAATATGATCACGGTGTGCTTCATTGAAAATGTAGATCCCGTGGGCGTGCATACGGGTGATTCCTTCTGCACGGCACCCATGCTCACGATAGATGAGGATCTTCAGAAGGAACTGCAGAGACAGGCATATTCCATTGTCGAGCATATAGGGGTGATAGGAGGAACCAATGTACAGTTTGCCCACGATCCCGTAAGCGGACGTGTGGTTGTGATAGAGATCAATCCCAGAACCTCGAGATCCTCGGCCCTTGCATCCAAGGCGACCGGCTTCCCGATAGCTCTGGTATCGGCAAAGCTTGCAACCGGGCTCACACTCGCGGAGCTGCCGGATTCCAGATTCGGGACACTTGATAAATATGTGCCCAACGGCGACTTTGTGGTCGTAAAGTTCTCGCGCTGGGCATTTGAGAAATTCCACGGAGTAGACGACAAGCTCGGTACACAGATGAGAGCGGTCGGTGAGGTCATGAGCATCGGCAAAAACTTCAAGGAGGCTTTCCAGAAGGCCATCAGATCCCTTGAAAAAGACCGCTATGGCCTCGGCTTTGTGAAGGATTTCCACGATAAGTCCGCGGAAGAACTGAAAAGACTTCTGGTCAATGCCAGTTCGGAGCGCTATTTCCTGATGTATGAGGCGCTCAGAAAGGGAGTGACTCCGGAAGAGATCTTTGAGATGACAAAGGTGAAGAGATACTTCATCGATCAGATAAAGGAGCTCGTGGATGAGGAGGAAGAGCTGCTTAAGCATAAGGGCAGTCTCCCCTCAGACGATATGCTCGCAGAGGCAAAGAGAAACGGGTTTTCGGACAGATATCTTGCAAAGATACTTGAGATCTCCGAGGATGATGTGCGCGAAAAGAGAGAAAGCATGGGCGTCACTGAAACATGGGATTTCGTACATGTCTCAGGCACCGAGAACAGCGCATATTATTATTCAACCTACAAGGAGGGATCTGAGAATAAGGAACCGGGCGGTGAAAAGAAA
Organism: Lachnospiraceae bacterium; assembly: GCA_024697225.1. GTDB lineage: Bacteria > Bacillota > Clostridia > Lachnospirales > Lachnospiraceae > Butyrivibrio. The sequence continues at coordinate 31,945 of JAILGA010000033.1, read as the reverse complement.
GAGGCGCCATTCGGGAAGGTCATGATCCTTGGCGGTGGCCCCAACAGGATAGGTCAGGGCATAGAGTTCGACTACTGCTGCGTGCATGCCGCAAAATCCCTCGGGAAGCTCGGCTTCGAGACGATAATAGTCAACTGCAACCCCGAAACGGTGTCCACAGACTATGATACTTCGGACAAACTGTACTTCGAGCCTCTGACACTTGAGGATGTTCTTTCGATCTACAGAAAGGAGAAACCCGTCGGCGTCATCGCACAGTTCGGCGGCCAGACGCCGTTAAATCTCGCGGCAAAGCTTGAAAAAGAGGGCGTCAGGATACTCGGCACCACACCTGAGGTGATAGATCTCGCAGAGGACAGGGACCGCTTCCGCGCCATCATGGAGAAGCTGCAGATACCGATGCCTGAGGCAGGCATGGCTACGACAGTTGAGGAGGCAAAGAAAGTCGCCGCCGGCATCGGATATCCGGTAATGGTTAGACCTTCTTATGTTCTCGGCGGCCGCGGAATGGAGATAGTCAGAGATGACGGTGCGATGGAGGAGTACATGAAGGCCGCTGTCGGCGTCACACCCGACAGACCCATACTCATAGACCGCTTCCTGCACAATGCCATGGAATGCGAAGCGGATGCCATAAGCGACGGCGATAATGTCTATGTTCCGGCTGTCATGGAGCATATCGAGCTTGCCGGAATCCATTCGGGAGACAGCGCCTGTGTGCTTCCTTCCAAGCACATACCGGATGAACTCCTGGAGACGATCAAGGATTATACAAAGAAGATTGCTCATGAGATGCATGTTGTCGGTCTGATGAACATGCAGTATGCCATCGAGGACGGGACGGTTTATGTGCTTGAGGCCAATCCGAGGGCATCAAGAACTGTTCCTCTGGTATCCAAGGTCTGCGGCATCAGGATGGTTCCGCTCGCCACCGATATCGTAACGGCGGATATAACCGGCAGACCTTCTCCGATCAGGGATCTGGGCAGCAGGAAGATACCGTATTACGGAGTCAAAGAGGCCGTATTTCCGTTCAATATGTTCCCCGAGGTGGATCCTCTCCTCGGACCCGAGATGCGCTCCACCGGAGAGGTGCTTGGCCTTGCATCTACCGCCGGCGAAGCCTTTGTCAAGGCGGAGGAGGCTGCAAAGTCCGAGCTCCCGAGAGAGGGGGCGGTACTCATATCGCTTAACACCGATGACAAGCCTGATGCCGCTGAGATCGCGAAAGGCTTTAAGGATGCCGGCTTTACCATTCTTGCCACGGGAAATACCTGCGACGTCATAGAGGAGGCAGGCATTCCCGTACAGCGTGTAAAAAAGAGTTATGAGGGAAGACCAAACGTGCAGGATATGATCACGAACGGTGAGATCGACCTGATCATTAATTCACCCATAGGCGCAGGCGCCGAGCACGATGACAGTTATCTGAGAAAGAGTGCTATAAGGGCACGCATCCCGTACATGACGACAATTGCCGCCGCCAGGGCAGCCGTTGAGGGATTGAAGCAGATAAAAAATTCACCCGTGTCGGATATAAGATCGCTTCAGGAGTGGCATGAACTGATAGATCTTTGAGTGAGTTGACAAAAGAGGAAAATAGTTTATTATCAATGCGTAGCTAATGATAAGGGAATGCACCGTCTGGCGGCGTGTGCAGCAAGGAGGGGAAAATGCTGGAGAAATGTTTCAAACTTAAGGAACATGGCACTGATGTGCGGACGGAGGTCATCGCGGGTCTTACTACATTCCTGTCGATGGCGTATATTCTGGCCGTAAATCCTAACATCCTGAGTGCCGGCGGTATGAACAGAAGCGGAGTTTTTGTCGCAACGGCGCTCGCATCGGCAATTGCGACTTTTGTTATGGCATTTCTTGCCAACTATCCCATAGCTCTTTCCGCGGGCCTCGGACTTAACGCTTATTTTGCTTATACCGTCTGTCTCGGGGAACTGGGCGGCGAGGCAAACGCGTTCAAAGTTGCTCTGACTGCTGTCTTTGTCGAAGGTGTCATCTTCATCCTTCTGTCTCTGTTCAAGGTCCGTGAGGAGATAATTAACGGAATCCCCGCCAATCTTAAGAACGGCATCACGGTAGGTATAGGTCTGTTCATCGGATTCATCGGTCTCAGAGGCGCCAATATCGTAATTCCCGACGGCTCGACCACAGTTGCACTCGGAAGCTTCAGGGATCCCGGCATGACTCTGGCTCTTATCGGCTTTATCATCATCCTGGTGCTCTCTTTCTACAAGGTTAAGGGTGCGGTCCTCATCGGTATTCTTGCGACATGGATTCTCGGAATGATCGCTCAGGCCATGGGCTGGTATGTTGTTGATATTGAGGCCGGTGTGTACAGCGTATTCCCTGATTTCTCGCAGGGACTGCAGCTTTCGGGCATATCGGAGACGGCGTTCAAGCTTGATTTCGGCTGGGTGGCTTCACACTTCATTCAATTTGTGGCTATAGTTTTCGCGTTCCTCTATGTTGACCTGTTCGATACGATCGGCACGGTAGTCGGTGTTGCGGACAAGGCAGGCCTTCTTGATAAGGACGGCAAGCTTCCCCGCGCAGGTAAGGTCCTCATGGCTGACGCTGTCGGTACGACGGCCGGTGCTCTGCTGGGAACCTCAACTGTCACATCCTTTGTCGAGTCCAGCGCCGGTGTGGCTGAGGGCGGTAAGACAGGTTTGACAGCATTCACGACGGGCGTAATGTTCCTTGTGTCGCTCGTTCTCTCTCCTTTGTTCCTTGCGATCCCCGGATTTGCAACGGCTCCCGCTCTGATCTATGTCGGTATGCTGATGATCAGTTCCGCCAGAAACATTAAGTTCGACGGCGAAGTAGCCGATGTCGCAGGCGCTTATATGGCCATCATCATGATGCCCCTTTCATATTCCATCGCAACCGGCATCATGTTCGCGGTTGTGACCTGGGTCATCGTCAAGGTCTGTGAGAAGAAGGCCAAGGATGTGAGCCCTGTCATGTGGGTGGTATTCGCACTGTTCATGCTGAGGATCGTTACTCTTGTGACGAATTTCCAGTGACGGGCATTTTGACATTGATAAAAAGGATCATTAAGAACGCAGGGCTTAAGCGCATAAGCCCTGCGTTCGTTTTGTCGTGTCTGGCCCTGCTGCTGGTATTGACATCGGGCTGTGCCGTTCAGGACGGAATGACCGCCGACGAAACGGGTATAGCGGAGCAGTCCGGTACCGGCTCATCGATAGTCTATGTCGGGGAGGAAAACGAAGACGTATTCGGTGAGGAAGAGGAGGATGCCGGTGAGGAAGAGGCGGCTCCAGAAAAGTCCCGCGAGGAACGTCTGGAGGAAGATATCGCCGCGGGATCCATATCCTGGGACAACGCGCCGGAGATTAGCGACAGAGACTCTCTGATGAAGTATATGAGGCGCGTCAGGGATGCAGGTCTCACCGAAGCTCCCGTTCTATACAAAAACGGCTACTTTGCGGATTATGAAGAGATACTAAAGGCGGTAAATCTGGCATATATCGATTTTGATATCAGGTCCAAGGACGAGGAGACCGGTGATTATCATGTCCTGTACAATCTCACCTATTATCCCGGGGAGAGGGTCGCGAACGCGTATAAAAACGGCAGTATGGACGGGCTGACCGAGGAGGAGACTTATCTCTACAGGGAGGCGGCATTTCTGGTTGAGGAGGCCGCAAAGCTTGATGATCCGCTGCACAGGGAGCTTTTCCTGCATGATCAGATAATAGGCCGTGCCACATACCACAACAGAAAAGAGAGAGTGGGCGTTCCGAGATTCTGCACCGCAGTGGGTGCGATACTGGACGGTCAGGCCAACTGTCAGGGGTATTCCGACGCTTTCTGGATGCTGGCAAAGATGGCCGGCTTCGAGGTCGGAAAGCAGTCGGGAACCGCAGGCGGCGAAGAACACATGTGGAATACCATCCTCATAGGCGGCAAGTGGTATGCGGTCGACTGCACCTGGGACGATGCCTCATATGTGCTGAACGGGACAGAATATACCAGTTATGCGTGCTTCAATGCTCCGGAGGAGATACTTTCATCGACACACTCCTATGAGGATTATACGGTCGAACACAGAGTGGTAGAGAGACTTGAGGACGCCGATGATTATTTCTATCTGACGGATGAGGCGGACGAGCACTATTTCGGACATACCTGTGCTTCGATGGATGATCTGATAAAGGATGCCGCCGGACGTCTGACAGCAGGTGAGCGCTATGTATATTCCATGGCGCCCAGGGATGAAAGATATAAGAAGTACCGCGAGGTTAAGAAGGCTATAGACTCGGTCCGCGGGAGATCAAAATCCTCCGGAAGCTACGTTCTGATACTGGCAAACAGAGGGGATTTCAGTTTTGTTACTATCGATGCCTCCGGAAGCAGGGAAACAACCGGGGAAGAGACCCAGACCGAAGGCATGGCAGCCGGTGGCAGTACTGAGACCATTGAGAGTGCAGTTGCCGATCTGGTTGTGCATGAGGACGGCGTTTATACCACTGCGGAGGATGTATCCCTGTACATTCACATTTACGGGAAGCTCCCGCGCAATTTCATCACCAAGAACAAGGCGAGAGATATGGGCTGGAACGGCGGAGGACTTGAGGATGTGGCACCAGGTATGTGTATAGGCGGCGATCGCTTCGGCAATTACGAGGGGCGGCTTCCCGAGGGTTCTTATAGGGAGTGCGATATAGATACTCTGGGCGCTTCATCCAGGGGTGCAAAGAGGATCATCTACTCTGACGACGGCCGGATATACTACACTGAGGATCACTATGAGAGCTTCACACAGCTGTATTGATGAATTTCGCTGTTTTGCTGATAAGCGGCGGTTTTTCAGCAATATGTTGTGATCCGCGGAGGACTTGAAATGGATTCTTCACAAAATCAGGGCAACAGCAAAATACGCGTTTTCTATGTTGATGTCACCGGCGCATACACACCGGGTGACTTTCAGGAACGCATAGTGCATGAGCTTCCTGTGCCGTCATATTACGGCAGGAATCTCGATGCTCTGTATGACATGCTGACGGAATATGGCAAAGGATGGAATCTGATATTCTATGGCTGCGGCTTATTAAAGAGGTACGAGCCGAAGTATTTCGCCACTGTTGAGAGACTATGCGGGGAGGCCTGCGCGGAAACTCCGTGTCTGAAGATACGGTTTTTCGGGTGATTGGATAAGCCCCGGTTCGAATATGGTCGAACCGGGGCTTTGTATTTGAGCTGACGCTCGTGCCGAGTACCGAAATATCGGGGTATTGCATTTTCTTATATATCGTTCCGGATCCTGCACTGGGTGATATCACATATCCTGTATTACTCTGTAATGATAACCCCTAAATATGTCAGAAATATGAACGTGTACTTAAAGATTAATAAAGAAGCCGGTGGTTAAAGGTTATGCTTTATAAAAAAAGCAGAAACAGACGCCGCCTGCCCCGGCAACAGATTGCAATTGTATGCCGGCAATACTATAATATGCTTATTCTGGTCTTTACACGAAAGGAGTATACATATCATGGCGGACGACAACATCATTACTGAGAACGGCGAACAGGAAGTACAGGCAGCAGTGCCTGAGGCAGCGGAAACTGCGGAAGCAGCGGTGGCTGAAGCACCAAAAGCAGCGGAAACTGCAGAAACAGAAGAGGCAGCGGAAACTGCAGAAACAGAAGAGGCAGCGGAAACTGCAGAAACAGAAGAGGCAGCGGAAACTGCAGAAACAGAAGAGGCAGCTGAAACTGCAGAAACAGAAGAGGCAGCTGAAACTGCAGAAACAGAAGAAGCAGCTGAAACTGCGGAAACTGAAGAGGCAGCTGAAACTGCAGAAACAGAAGAGGCAGCTGAAACTGCAGAAACTGAAGAGGCAGCTGAAACGCAAACCGAAGAGACCGCAGCTGAAACTGCGGAGGCGGAAGAAAGCGGAACTGAGGCCGGGGACGGCGATGAGCCGGATGAAAAAGAAGCACAGAACAAAGCAGCAGAGGCACTCAGAAAACAAAAGAGGGCGCTGTTGAAGGCTGCCAGAGAGGCGCTGCGGTTAGGAGACTACGACCCCGATACCGTGGACAGGATATTGGCCGATTTTGACGCACAGGAAAGCAGCGATCCTGATTCCCTCGCGGAAAAGGAACTCCTGCAGCAGAGAGAAGAAATAGCTTCAAGAAATGAGGCAAAGAAAAAGAGACGCGCCGATCAGGCCGTCAGTGTGGAGAAGAAGCTTGCACTTATAGAAAAAGCAAATGCGCTGAAGGAATCCGAGGAATGGAAGAAGACCGCCGAAAGCTTTAAGGCGCTTATGGATGATTGGCGCGCCGCCGGAAATTCGGGACCGGAAGGCGATAAGCTCTGGGAGCAGTTCTCGAGCGCCAGGCAGGCGTTTTACGACAGACAGAGAAAGCATTACAGCGACCTCGACGCGCAGAACGAGACCAGAAAATCCGAGAAGGAAAAGATAATCGCCGAAGCAAGAGAGGCCGCGGCTTCCACCGAATGGGGGAAGGCACACGAGCGCCTTGAGGAATTATTCGCGAAGTGGAAAGGTGTCGGTGCGGCAGGCAGAGATGAGGAAAAGCTGTGGTCCGAGTTCCAGGCTGTGAGACATGACTTCTATGGGAGAAGGACTGCGGCGAGACGCGAACAGGAACAGATCTTTGAGGTGAGAAGAGAGGACAAGGAAGCGCTGATCAGGCAGGCTCAGGCCTATCTTGACGATGCGGATTTTTCTCCGGAAGCTGCATCGCGCATGCGCGAGATGGGAAGCGACTGGAAGGATATCGGCTTCTGCGGCAGAAAGCAGGAGAATGAGCTCTGGGAGAAATTCCACAGCATCCAGGATGCATACTGGCAGGCCAAAAAGGCCAGCGGCAATTCACGCCATGAGGAATGGATAGAAAAGACCAGGGGTGCCATCGAGAGGAGGCGTGACCGCGCTGAAAGGCTCAGGGACAACATTGAAAACCTCAAATCCAGAATAGAAACCGCATCCGATGAAAAACGCACCCAGATAGAGGGCTGGATCGCCGAAAATGAAGAACAGATCCGTTCTCTTGAGCAGGAGATAGAGAAGATGGAGAAGGAGATAGCGGACTGAAAGATCAGTCTCTGAGAATCTTCGTCCTTTCAAGGATCTTTACAACGGAGCTTCCTTTAGGTATCTGAAGGAGCTCCGTTTTGCTTATGCAGCCAAGTCTTACGAGCAGGAGTGCATATATCCAGATCGCTGCAAAAACAGACAGCACGAGGGCTATCATGCTTGAGAGATAATCGCCGAGGCCGGCAAGGCTAAGTCCGTGATCGGCGGCCTGCCAGATAAGTCTCGAGAAGATGCCCATTATCGCGGCTGATATGAACGGCATCACAAGGCGGCCGCGCAGATCCCTTTTAATGCCGAGTATCCGCTTCATCGCACGGTGGTTCATGATGCACATAAGGCATGAATACACTATTGCGGCAACGACGAGAGCCGAATTTCCCATATCCGTAAACAACAGCAGCGACGCCAGAATGACGGCCTGTATGACGAGAGAGAGGGCTGCATTTGCAACCGGTATGTTGAGATGACCGGAGCCCTGAAGAACAGCATTGGTGACTGTGGATATACTGTAGAAAATGACGGTGATGCCCATTCCTGCAAGCAGCGCAGCTGCCTCATCAAGAGATGAACGCTGGGGAAAGAGCAGGAACACGATGGGGCGTGATAACACAGTGATGCCGACGGCGCAGGGAATAGATATGAGACTTGTTATCTTAAGTGCGCTCTCAACGAGAGATACGGCTCTGTCTCTGTCTTTTCTTGCAATGTGTCCGGCAAGGCCGGGCATCATCGCCGATGAAACAGCGTTTGCGAGGGCTATCGGAATGTTGGTGATGACCACTGCCTTGGTAGAAAAAATCCCGTAGGCGATGGACATCTCCTTTTCGGTATAGCCTTTGATCCCGATCGCCATGCGCTGGAAGATCGTCTGGTCCAGCATAGTGGAAAAATTGTAGATAAACGTGCTGAGTATGAACGGTGTTACTGTAAGCAGAAGCAGTCGGAAAACACTTCCCCATGGTTCCACTGAGGTATGCGTGTCACTGTCTGCAAGAGAAGTCATAAGGGATCGTTTTGCACCGAAAAGGATGATCATGAAAAGGAGGGCGAAGAGGACTCCTGCTCCGGTTCCCATGGCGCTTCCGATAGCTCCGCGCACAGCTCTTTCAGTCTCGTCGGCGCCTGGTGCCGCGGACCGGATAAAGATCCAGGCGGCGAGTATGGACACCACCGCATTGATGATCTGTTCTATTATCTGGGAGACCGAGGTGGGTATCATGGTGCGCATGGACTGGAAATATCCGCGGAGCACACCGAGAAACCCGAAGAAAAGAATCGTGGGAGCAAATATCCTCAGTACGCGTACAGAATTACCTATGGTCAGAAGGCCTGCGCCGAAGAAGACAAATACGGAAAAGGCGCCGCTGACGATAAGCACATAGATCATGGAAGCATAGAAGATGCGCATCGCATTTTTGTATTCGTGAAGCGCAATTCTCGCAGCCATTATCTTTGAAACTGCCGACGGAATGCTGTAGGCGGATATCAGAAGGATGATCGCATAGCAGTTATATGCGGCATTATAGTAACCGTTGCCCTCGTCACCTATGATACCCGTGAGGGGACTGCGATACAAAAGGCCGATTATCCTGACTATGATACCTGCTCCGGCCAGGATACCGGCCTGTTTTATAAGTCCGTTATCGCTGCTTTTCTGCATCTGTCAGGGACAAAGCCACATGTACATCTCCTGATATTTCTGCGCGGATACGCGCCAGGAGAAATCGACCTTCATCGCGCGGTCGACCATCTTGTTCCATTCACGCTTGTTGTCGTAATAGAGAGCTTCGGCTTCGCGGATAGTGCCGAGCATCTCATGGGCATTGTAATTGAGGAAGCCGAAGCCGGTTCCGCGCGATTCAAAGCGGTTGTACGGCTCTACAGTATCCTTGAGTCCGCCTGTCTGCCTTACGATCGGTATCGTGCCGTATCTCAGCGCCATCAGCTGGGACAGCCCGCAGGGCTCAAAGAGTGACGGCATGAGGAATGCGTCTGATGCCGCGTAGATCTTGTGTGAAAGAGCGTCCGAATAGTAGATATTTGCGGAGACCATCTCATGATATTTCCAGGCAAAGTGTCTGAACATGTTTTCATACTGGTCTTCTCCGGTGCCGAGCACTACAATCTGCACCGCGTCATGACAGAATTCATCCATCACATATGCGATCAGGTCAAAGCCCTTCTGGTCGGTCAGTCTGGATACTATGCCGATCATCATGCGCTTTTCATCGACTGCCAGTCCCAGCTCCTTTTGCAGAGCGGTCTTGTTCTTGATCTTTTCCTTGCGGAAATTCACCTGATTGTATGGATGCTCGAGATGTTTATCAGTCTCGGGGTTGAAATCGGTGTAATCTATTCCGTTAACTATGCCGCGCAGGTCACCGGCTCTTGCTCTTAAGAGTCCGTCGAGACCCTCTCCGTAGAAAGGCATCTTTATCTCCTCCGCATAGGTGTCGGAGACGGTTGTGATCGCATCGGCGTAGACGAGACCGCCCTTGAGCAGATTGCCGTCCTTGTAAAACCCGAGCTTATCGGGCGTGAAATAGTAGTCCGGGAGACCCGTGATATCCTTGACGGTCTCAATATCCCATTTGCCCTGGAATTTCAGGTTGTGGATGGTCATTATGGACTTTATGCCGCGGTAGAACTCGTTTCCCTGGAAACGCTCCTTGAGGTATACGGGGATGAGTCCGGTCTGCCAGTCATGGCAATGTATGATGTCAGGTCTGAAATCGATCACGGGAAGGATGGACAGGGCTGCCTTGGAGAAATACGTGTAGCGCTCGATCTCGAAAACCACATCGTCGCCGTATGGCCTGTCCCCATTGAAATAGAACTCATTGTCGATGAAATAATATGTTATCCCGTCGACCACTGCCTTGAAGATGCCCACATATTCGCGCTTCCAGTGGAAATCCATGTAGAAGTTTGTGACATATTCGAGCTTGTCTGTCATTTCCTGTTTCATGCAGCGGTACTTCGGTATTATGACGCGGACGTCATAATACTGTTTGTCTATCTCCTTGGGAAGAGATCCGACCACGTCCGCCAGACCGCCGGTCTTGATAAAAGGAACGCCCTCAGATGCAACAAATAAGATATTCTTCATGATCAGTCCTCCGGATTTGCGTATTTTAATGCCTGTGCCTTCATGAGTTCACTGTCGTTGAAATAATCGATCCGCATTGCCTGTTTAACCATGGAGAGTGTCTCGGCAGCCTTCTTTTCGGCGACCTCACTCCCTTTTTTCAAAACCTCATATACATAGGAGATGTCCTTTTGGAATTCCTGCCTGCGCTTCCTGATAGGTTCGAGCTCGGCCTGAAGACAGGAGTTCAGGAATTTCTTAACCTTGACATCACCAAGGCCGCCGCGCTCGTAATGAGCCTTCATCTCGCCGATATCTTTGTAATCCGGACAGAATTCGGCAAAATATTCAGGTTTGGAAAAGGCCTCAAGATATGTGAACACGGGATTGCCCTCGGTCTTTCCGGGATCTTCCACGCGAAGGTGTCCGGGATCGGTGAACATGCTCATTATCTTTTTTTTGATGTCTTCCGGTTCCTCGGCGAGATAGATACAGTTGCCGAGGGATTTACTCATCTTGGCTTTGCCGTCGGTACCGGGAAGCCTCAGGCATGCGGCGTTGTCCGGCAGCATGATATCGGGCTCCACAAGCGTTTCGCCGTAGGTTGCATTAAAGGTGCGCACTATCTCGCGGCACTGCTCGAGCATGGGCTCCTGATCCTCGCCGACGGGAACCGTGGTGGCTCTGAAGGCGGTGATATCGGCTGCCTGCGAAATAGGATAGGTGAAGAATCCCACGGGGATACCTTTGTTGCCGAAATCGCGCATTTGAAGCTCAGCCTTCACGGTGGGATTGCGCTGAAGTCTCGGAACGGTCACCAGATTCATATAATAAAATGAAAGCTCGGTTAGTTCGGGAACCTGTGACTGTATGAACAGAGTTGACTTTTTGGGATCCAGTCCGCAGGCCAGATAGTCGAGGGCCACCTCCACGATGTTCTCCCTCACTTTTTCAGGCTGCTTGGCATTGTCTGTCAGCGCCTGTGCGTCTGCGATCATGATGAATATCTCGTCCCATTTCCCGGATTCCTGAAGCTCCACGCGCCGCCTCAGGGATCCGACATAGTGACCGACGTGCAGTCTGCCGGTCGGTCGGTCGCCGGTAAGTATGACCTTTTTGTTATCACTCATTTTTGCCGCTACCTCTTTTTACATTATTTGGTGCATTTAAACCTCATAATTATAATATCACAGTTGATACATTGTGCCAAGGCAAGTATAAATATCGTTAGTTATTACCCTCGCGCATTGACACTGTCACCGGGTTTACATTATCATTATTCTGTTTTTTCTGTGTTCAGACGGAGGTGTATCGTGAAAAATGATCATTTGAAAACATTGTTATCGGTTGTTCTCTGTGCCGCCATGCTCTCAGCGCTCGTGTGCGCTGTCCCCGTGACAGCACCCGCTGCGCAGGCGGCGGGAAGAAGTGTAAACATAGGTTCCTGTGTGATACAGGGACCGAATGTTGTGGCAAATGTGCACAGCGACGCTGTTCCGGCGTCCAGCGACGGAGTTTATTACCTCTATGCCGATGAAGTTTATCAGGACGGTTCTGCCGGCAAGGTGGTCGCTACCGCACCTGTTGCGGCGGATGCGCAGTTCGTATTCCCCTTGAACCACGGCACGGCTGACAGCAACCTTATGCGCAAGTTCATGGTGTTCGTGAAGCAGGGCGGTGGACTGGTGCAGGTGAGCGATGAGCACTATATCACCAATCCCGAGGCTGTTGCGACCGAGACAACCCCCAGAAATGACCACGGCATAAAGGGTATACTCCCGCATGAGGCAAATGCGGCAACCTTCAAGGATCTCGGCGTGGCGCAGCTGGTTTACAATATGTATCTGGGCGATATTGTCGGACCAAGCTCGGATCCCGCGCTTCCCACTATTGAGTTTCCGTACTGCGGAGCTGTCTATCAGTTCAATACAAAGGCGCTTCAGCAGTATGACGGCTTTGTGGGCTGGTGCAGCGGAAACGGTTTTCAGCTGACAATGACACTCATTAACAACAAGACTGCCGCGGGAGCTGATCTGATCCATCCCCAGGCCAGGGACGGTCACAAGTGCCCCGGATACGCGATGAACACAAAGGAAGCTGGCGGTACGGCGCATCTCAAGGCCATAGCGACCTTCCTCGCCGCGAGGTATTCCGGGACAGACGGTCACGGCAAGATCGACAACTGGGTGATCGGCAACGAGGTCAATGCCCGCACGGAATGGTATCATCTCAGTTCCGCCAATCTCGAGCTGAATGTCAGCGAGTATGTAAAGGCATTCAGGATCTTCTACAACGGTATAAAGAGCGTAAATGCCAATGCAAGGATATACAACTCCATAGATCAGGAGTGGGGGCGCAAGTCCAATCCCGGCTGTTTCTTAAGCCGCGAATATCTTGACAGGTTCGTATATTACATAAACAGAGAGGGCAATATCGACTGGGGACTGTCCTTCCATCCCTACAATGCGCCGCTGTTCGATCCCTACGCATGGAAACAGCAGGCACAGTACGTGAGAAACGATGTCTCGACTCCCTACATAACCATGGAAAACATCGATATACTGACAAATTACATGTCGCAGCCCGGATATCTCGCACCCAATGGTCAGGTGAGGAGCATATCGATAAGTGAGATCGGATATACATCGAGCTTCGGTCAGGAGGCGCAGACGGCGTCCATCGTATATGCATACCTGATGGCCGAGTCAAATCCGCATATAGATGCTTTTATACTGTTCAGGGAAACGGATGACGCGCACGAAATGGAAAGCCATATCGCACAGGGACTCAAGAACCTCGACGGCACGCCCAAACAGGCATACGGCTGCTATAAGGCGCTCGGCACGGGAGCGGCAGGCAGCGCCAAACAGATCGCATCCCAGATCATAGGCCAGGATGTCCAGAATCTGGTGAATACACGCGGCTTTATGACAAGAGGCGGATGGGATCTGAATTCGTGATATGACAGCGGGGGATAAAAAGTGAACAGATCAGAGATCAATGAGATAAAAAAGAACATATTGGGCGACAGACTCAGCATAGACCGCCTCAGCGGATGCTATGTGGATTACGAAAAGAAAAAGAAGGCGCTGTTTCACAAGTCCTTCGGCACTCTCCCCGAGGAGGAGACCTGGAAGTATTATGACATCTTCCGCCGCACTCTTTCCGGTACCGTCGGCAAGAACCTTCTATCTCTGGAATTTCCCATGAAGGAGGAGGAGACGGGCGGAGCCCAGGAATTCCTGCTGACCCTGAGGGACAGCGGCCTCAAGGAGGAGGAACTGATCGAGGAGCTTTTTGAGCGCATAATCGAAAACTATACCGATCCGGAGAACTACTATATCGTCCTCGCCCACGGTATATATGACATACCGGGAATAACAAAGGACAGGATAGAAAATGATGACGCGTCGGATAATATATTTGATTTCATCATCTGCTCGATCTGTCCGGTGAAGCTGTCTAAGGCGGGACTGTCTTTTGACGAGAGCAAAAAGACCATAGCCGAGAGAAAAAGAGACTGGGTTGTGGATCAGCCGGTAAAGGGCTTCCTGTTCCCGGCATTTATCGACAGAACGGGGGATATCCACAACGCACTTTATTTCACAAAGAAGCCGGCGGACGTACAGCCCGGACTCTTTGACGCGCTGTTCAAGACCATGGCGCCGCTGTCCGCTCCCGAGCAGAAGGAAACCTTCCAGACTATAATCGAGGATACGATAGGTGAGGACGGGGATCTGAGGGTGGTCAAGAACATCCATGAGCTTCTCTCCGAGATGATGATAGGCAGCGCCGACGATCCGGAGCCGCTTGAGATAGGAAAGAAAGAGATCCGCCAGATACTTGAGGACGCCGGAGTCTCAAAGGAGGGGATGGAGAGGTTCGACACCGTCTTTGAAAATGCGACCGATGAGGGGGATGGCATCTTTACTGTCGCGAATGTGTCGGATATTAAGAAGATGAGCATCGAGTCCCCGGATGTCGTGATACGCGTGAAACCGGACCGTGCAGACAGAGTCATGCCCCGTGTGGTTGAGGGCAAGGACTGCCTTCTGATCGAAGTGGACGATCATGTGGAAGTTAACGGGATCAATGTGAGGACCATATTCAGAAAATGATAAAGACTATTCTAAAACAGCTTAAGCAGTACAAATGGATCGCTGTGATCTCGCCGATGTTTATGATAGGCGAGGTCATTTGCGAGATGGTGATCCCCATACTCATGGGACAGATCGTCGACAGGGGCATATACGGAAAGGATATGGCCTATATCGGCGTGACCGGGATAAAGATGATAATCGTCGCGGTCACGGGACTTCTGTTCGGCATGCTGGGCGCGTATACAAGGGCGGTCGCGGGATCGGGCCTTGGCAAAAATCTCAGGAAGGCCATGTATGACAATATCCAGACCTTCTCCTTTGCGAATATCGACAAGTTTTCAACCTCGGGTCTTGTGACCAGGATGACCACGGATGTAACCAATATCCAGAATTCGTTCCAGATGATAATATCCATGGCTTTCAGGGCGCCGGGATCGATGATAGTCGCGATGTGCCTGTCCTTTTACATCAGTCCCGGACTAGCCAGTATCTATCTGGTCTCGGTCATATTCCTTGCCATCGTTATGGTGCTCATGATGGGTACCACGACGAGATATTTCAAGCAGGTCTTTGAAAAGTATGACGAGCTGAACGAATCGGTCCAGGAAAATGTGTCTGCCATAAGAGTGGTGAAGGCATATGTCCGCGAGGACCACGAAATATCGAAATTCGGAAAAGCCGCCGAGAATATCTACCGCATGTTCATAAGGGCGGAAAAGAGGGTGGTCATGGTCGGCCCCCTGATGTCCGCGACGGTTTATACCTGCATACTGCTCATCAGCTGGATCGGCGCGCGCATGATAGTCGGTACGAATGGCGTCAGCACGCTTACTACCGGTGAGCTCATGAGTCTTCTGGCTTACTGTATGAACATACTGATGAGTATGATGATGGTCTCAATAATCTTTGTCATGCTGACCATGTCGGAGGCTTCTGCAAGGCGTATCACCGAGGTCATAAACGAGGAGAGCACGCTACGCGATCCTGAAAACCCCGTCAGAGAGGTTAAGGACGGGAGCATAGTGTTTGAGAACGTGAATTTCTCTTATTCAAGCGAGTCGGACGAGCCGGTATTGAAGGATATCGATCTGGAAATAAGATCCGGGGAGAAGATCGGGATCATCGGCGGAACGGGTTCCGCGAAATCCTCACTGGTTAATCTGATAAGCAGACTTTACGATGTGACGGCCGGCAGGGTGCTGGTGGGCGGCGTGGATGTGCGCGATTATGACATGGAAGTTCTGAGAGACCAGGTGTCCGTGGTGCTTCAGAAGAATGTACTCTTCTCAGGAACCATATACGATAATCTGCGGTGGGGCGATCCCGATGCCACGGAGGAGGACTGCAAAAGAGTCTGCAGGATGGCCTGTGCCGACGGGTTCATCGAGAATCTGCCCGGGGGCTACGAGACGCATATAGAGCAGGGCGGAACCAACGTGTCCGGCGGACAGAAGCAGAGGCTGTGCATAGCCAGAGCGCTCCTCAAGAAGCCGAAGATACTCATACTGGACGATTCGACAAGTGCCGTAGACACCGCTACGGACGCGAAGATCAGGAGAGCCTTTGATGAGGAGATACCCGATACGACGACGTTAATGATCGCGCAGAGGGTATCAAGCGTGGAAAAATGCGACAGGATAATCGTCATGGATAACGGCTGCATCAACGGTTTCGGAACCCATGAGGAACTGATGGCGGGCAATGATATCTACCGCGAGGTCTACGAATCTCAAAACGGCGGAGACAGGGATTTCGACATTTAGGAGAAAGCGATGGCGGAGGAAAAAGCCAAGGAAGTAAAGATGGGACGCGGTCCGGGCATGCGCGGCATGCCGAGGCCCAAGATCGAGAATCCCGGGCAGATACTGGCCAGGGTTTTCGGCATACTGTTCAAAAACTACGCGCCGCATATGATCCTGGTGGCGGTGTGCATAGTGGTGAGCGTTTTTGCGAACATACAGGGCACGCTGTTTACGAGAACGCTGATTGACAGCTATATAACACCGATGGTCGAGGCCTCGGGCAAGGGTATGACACCTGATTTTTCACCGCTTGCGGGTGCGATACTGCGAGTCGCGGCGTTTTATGCGATCGGGGTCATAGCCGCATACGTGCAGTCGCTTAGCATGATGTTTGTATCACAGGGGACGCTCAGGGATCTGAGAAAGAGCCTGTTTGAACATATGGAGAAGCTCCCCGTAAAGTATTTTGACACGCATTCACACGGCGATATCATGTCGGTATATACAAATGATGTCGACGCCCTGAGACAGATGATAAGCCAGTCGGTTCCGCAGCTTTTAAACAGCGCAATAACCATAGTCAGCGTTCTGGCTTCCATGATATTGCTCAACGTCCCGCTGACCATAGTGACGGTGCTCATGGTCATGGTGATGCTGTTCTCTTCAGCGGCTGCCACAAAGGCATCCGGAAAGAACTTCATTGCCCAGCAGAGAAACATCGGCGCGCTGAACGGCTATATCGAGGAGATGATCACGGGGCAGAAGGTTGTCAAGGTATTCTGTCATGAGAGAAAGTGCATTGAGGATTTTGACAGACTCAATGAGGAACTATATGACAGCGCGTTCAAGGCGCAGACTTTTTCAGGATTTCTGGGTCCCATCAACGCGCAGCTCGGCAATGTGAGTTATGTGCTGTGTGCGCTGGTCGGGGGAGCACTGGCTCTGACCTCCGGGTCCTCAGCAGGCTCGGTGGCGGCGTTTTTCCTGGCTATGATCCGGCTGTTCGGTGTTCTCTCAGTCGGCTCATTGGCGAGCTTTCTGACCTTTAACAAGAACTTCTCGATGCCGGTCAATCAGGTGAGTATGCAGCTCAACTCCATAATCATGGCTCTTGCCGGCGCGGACAGGATATTCAAACTCATGGATGAGGAACCCGAGACGGATGAGGGTTATGTGACCCTCGTCAATTCGATCATAAAGGACGGGCAGACGGTGGAATCCGACAAGCGGACCGGCAGCTGGGCCTGGAAGCACTATCACAAAGCAGACGATACCACGACCTATGTACCGCAGGAGGGAGATGTGACATTCCTCGGCGTGGATTTCGGCTACACCGATGACAAGATGGTACTGCATGACATAAAGCTTCACGCAAAGCCCGGTCAGAAGATCGCGCTGGTGGGCTCCACAGGCGCAGGAAAGACCACCATTACGAACCTGATAAACCGTTTCTATGACATTCAGGACGGCAAGATAAGATATGACAATATCAATATCAACAAGATAAAGAAAGCTGATCTGAGGCGCTCTCTCGGAGTGGTGCTGCAGGAGACGCACCTGTTCTCCGGAACTGTCAGTGAAAACATCAGATACGGCAAGCTTGACGCCACCGATGAGGAGGTGGTGGCTGCGGCTAAACTCGCCGGTGCGGACGGCTTTATCAGAAGACTGCCGCAGGGCTATGAGACCATGCTCACAGGGGATGGAGCCAATCTGTCGCAGGGACAGAGACAGCTGCTCGCCATCGCCAGGGCGGCCATAGCCGATCCTCCGGCGCTTATTCTTGATGAGGCGACCAGTTCCATTGATACCAGGACCGAAAAGATCGTGCAGGAAGGCATGGACAAACTGATGAAGGGACGCACGACCTTTGTCATCGCCCACAGACTCTCGACCGTCAAAAACAGCGATATGATAGTTGTTATGGAGCAGGGGAGGATCATCGAGTCCGGCACACATGATGAACTGATAGCTCTCGGGAAGAAGTATTATCAGCTGTATACCGGCAACGCGCCGAAGGGAGCAGAGGAGGCGACGGCTTCGTAGTATCAGAACCGGATGAACTCCGGCTTCCTGCTCCTGAACACGCAGTATTCTTCAAAGCCGCAATCGCGCGCTTCTTTTTCCGCGGTATCAAAGCATGAGGCTACATTCTCGCATTTGTGGGCATCGGAGCCGAAGGTTATCACGCGTCCCCCGAGATCCCTGTAACGCTCCAGGATATAATGCGAGGGATGCATGTGCGGGAAGCCCCTTGTCAGCGGTGCGGTGTTCAGATCCAGCCCCTGACCGCGTCTTATCAGCAGTTTTAGTATTTCATCGACGACCGGTGAAAATGCGGACATATCCACGGTCTTTCTCCGGCTCGGAAGGTATCTGATTATATAGTCCATGTGCCCGAGTACATCGAAGTCCTCAAACAGACGTATGTTTTCGAGAGTCTCTTCAAGCGTTTCCGCGACAGCTTCCTCCTCGGAGCGTCCCTCATAGAACGAGGGGTAATAGGGGTCCCTCCTTTTTACCACGTGTATGGACGCGACCACCAGGTCAGGTTCCAGCGACCTGCAGAAATCGCGGTTTTCTATGGCAACGTGGGGCTGCATGCCGATCTCTGTCCCCAGCATCAGTTCTATCCTTCCGGCATAGCGATCCCTGATCCTCAGGTATTCTGCTTTGTAAGGATCGGCGTCAAGGATAAAGGTGTCAGGTGTCAGTTCGGGATCGTCAACAGGCGGATAATCGAAGTCCATGTGCTCGGTGAAGCACAGATACTTAAGTCCCGCCGCTATGGCGGAATCTGCGATGCGTTCCATGGATTCGTCGGAATCCCCCGAGTGATGTGAGTGTATGTGCTGGTCTGCAAGTATTGACATGGCTGCCCTTTCTTTGTCACATTTTACTGAGTCATGCGCATGCGGGTCTGGTTATCATTGTTTCGCGAATCAGCAGACTCGGATCTGCTTTGCAGATCCTCGTTCGCGTTGCTCGTCGTATGCGCATAACTCATTAAAAATGCAAGCATTTTACTGAGTCATGCGCATCCGACTCTGCTGATTCGCGCAGATCCATCCGCCTGCGAGTATCGCGCCGCCCTCGTCATAGAACACGGCTGCCTGGCCGGGTGTAACAGCGCGCACCGGTTCATCAAAAACGGCCTTCAGCTCATCTTCGCCTGTTCTGGTCACAGTGCACGGCGCACCGGCGTGGGCATAGCGTATCTTGCCGGTTGCGCGGAATGAAGCGCCCACAGGCAGTTCCGCGGGTGAAAGACCCATGAAATTCAACCCGCTGCACGACAGGACGGATGAGTATACGTCTTCATCCGAAAGAATCACTTCATTTGTGCCGGGGCGGATCTCGGAGACGTAGAGCGGGTGGCCGACGGCGACCCCGAGTCTTCTTGTCTGGCCTATGGTGTAATGCAGATATCCGCGGTGTCTGCCGATGATCCTGCCGTCGGATGCGGAAATATAATCGCCCTCGCCGGGCATTCTCTCCGGAGCCCGTTCCGCAAGATAACCGGCATAATCATGCCCCGATACGAAGCAGATATCCTGGGAATCCGGCGTATCTGCGGCGGGCAGCGCGGCGTCGCCTGCAATGCGCCTTATGTCCGGCTTTTCATGCTCGCCCGCCGGGAAAAGAGTTCTTGCGAGCATCTCCTGCGTCAGCATGAAGAGCACATAGGACTGGTCCTTTTTACCGCCGGCGGAGCGCGCGACGGCATATCTGCCGTTTGGGAGCCTGACCACGCGCGCATAGTGCCCGGTGGCGATATATTCGGCGTCGTTTTCGTCCGCGCATTTTATGAGCGCCTTCCACTTGATCATGCGGTTGCATATGATACACGGATTGGGAGTGCGTCCGGCAAAGTATTCGGCGGCGAAATGATCCTCCACATCGCGTGCGAAGGCGGCCCTGAAATCCTCCAGTACCTGAGGGATGCCCAGACTGTCCGCGACGCTTTTTGCCTGCGCGATCTCGTCAAGTTCCCAGGGCGTCCGCACGTCGCGGCAGATCTGCATAGTCATGCCGATAACGTCATATCCTTCTTTCTGCAGCAGATATGCCGCAGTCGCGGAATCCACCCCGCCTGAAAGTCCTACAACCACCCGTGACATATAAACCTCGTAAGCCTTTACCGGTAATGTATTTAATATCCGATGAAGCTGATGCATTTTTCCGAAACGTTTTTACGAACCTATGTTATAATAGACGGATGGAAAAAATCAACCGGAATGAAGACGTCGGCAATGAAGGAAGATGATTACGCCTATATGGCAAAGCTGGTGGAGGCCAGTCAGCGCGATGACAGCGAAGCTTTTGCCGAACTGTATGCCTTAACATACAATAAAGTGTATAACTACTGCCGGCATTATATGAGAAACGCCTTTATGGCACAGGATGCCGTACAGGAGATTTACGTCACCGCACTGACTAACATCGGGAAACTGAACGATCCTACGCTTTTTATCGCCTGGCTGAATCAGATCAGCTTTCGCACCTGTTATGATATGACGCGCAGAAAGGATCCGGGGTATGATATGCCCGGGTCTGAGATCTTTGAGTTTCTTGAGGATGATATCCATGAGGATATCAATCCCGAGGCCGCGGCCGTAAAGAGGTCCGAAAACGAGAGACTCAGGGATGCGATAGAAAAGCTGCCGTTCCAGGAAAAAGAGATCATAATTATGCGCTATTACAATAATATGAAGCAGCCGGAGATCGCAAGCGCACTGGGAGTGTCTTTGAGCACGGTTAAGAGACATCTGATAAATGCACAGGAGAGACTCAAGTCATTAATGTCATGACGGAGGGTATGGGTAACTGAAATGTCATCCAGGATAATAGAAAAACTTCAGAATATCTTCAAACAGGACGAAGTATATAAAATGAACCGGGCAAACGCTGAAGAGACGCTTGCCAATGTGTTCGCGAGCGCCGGGAAGGAAGCCGACAAAGAGAGCATAGACAAGGCTTTTTCGGAGACCGAAGGCAGTAAGAAGCACCATGTCATTATAGTCGTAGTCACGCTTCTTCTGATTGTCATACTGATACTCTTACTCACCTCCTGCGGAAAGACGGATGGCAGGGCTGCGATACAGGCGGAGGCGGAAGCCAATATGATCACGGGTGATGCGGGCACGAGGGATTGTGTCCCTGTGTGTCTGGTGCCCGAGGCACCCGGTGAGAAAGTAGAGGAAAATGATCTGGTAAAGGTGGATATATCCAACATGTCTGAGGGCTATGTGATAGTCAGCTATTTCGGCGACTGCCAGAAGGTGAAGCTTCAGATAACGGGACCAAACGAGGTGACCTATACCTTTAACTGCAAAGGAGGCGGCGAACAGGAGGTGTTTCCGCTCGCAGCCGGAGACGGCACATATATGATAGCCGTTTATGAGAATGTCGAGGGAACCCAGTACGCCGCCGCGTATACTACGGAAGTTGATGTCACGTTGGCAGATCAGACGAGACCTTTTCTGTATCCCAATCAGTATGTGGATTTCAACGAGAACAGCAAGGCGGTTGCCGTGGGGGTCGAGCTTGCCAAACCCTGCTCTGATGATCTGGAGGTCGTCACAAATGTATATAATTACATGATCTCCAATATCACCTATGACGCTGAGGAGGCGGAGAGCGTGCAGAGCGGATACATTCCCGTTGTTGACGACGTTCTTGAGAGGAAGACCGGGATATGCCTGGATTATGCCGCGCTTATGGCAACCATGCTGAGATCCCAGCGCATACCCACGAGACTTGAGGTAGGCTACGCGGGGATTGCCTATCACGCCTGGATATCGACCTATATCGGGGACATAGGCTGGGTCAACGGGATAGTCGAATTTGACGGGCATGACTGGCAGCTGATGGATCCGACATTTGCGGCCAACTCCAGCGTGCCGGATCTGAAATCTTTTATTGGAAACGGAGACAACTACGAGTTAAAATACAGTTATTGATCATACATATCCGGGGGTAAAGATGGAAAACTACAACAATATCGATGATGACCTGATGGGAGCAAATGCCGGCGAGGGTGTAAACAGCGACGGCGAAAAAGGCGATAACGCAAACGGAGAAGGCGGCAAAAAGGGTGGTGGAGGAAGACTGCTCTCGCATTATGAGATCTCGGTCTTCTGCCGTCAGACAACAATGCTTTTAAAGGCCGGTATCGCACCTGCATACGGGATCGACATTCTGCTGCAGGACACCGACGACCCCAGGGGAAGAGCTCTTCTCGAAAAGATACAGGCACCGCTGAGGGAGGGTGCGAGCTATCACGACGCGCTTGAGGGCTCCGGGGCGTTTCCGGACTACATGCTCAACATGGTGTCGATAGGTGAGATGTCGGGAACTCTCGATGTCGTCATGGAAAACCTGGCGCAATACTACGAACGGGAGGACAGCATAAGGAGCAATCTGAAGAGCGCCCTGAGCTACCCGCTGATCATGATAGCGATGATGTTTGTGGTTATCATAGTGCTGATCACACAGGTTCTGCCCATATTCTCGCAGGTGTTCGCACAGCTCGGCACATCGATGAACGCGTTTTCGGAGAGCCTGCTGAAGCTGGGCACCAATCTGAACAAGTATTCGTTTATCTTTGTGGGGATAATAGTGCTGATAGTGCTTCTGTTTTTCTATTTCACAAAGGTTCCGTCGGGGAAAAAGACCTTCATGTCGTTCGCTTCGAAATTCGGTCCGACGCGCTCGCTGTACAACGGTATCGCGGCGGGACGTTTCGCCAGCGGCATGGCGCTTGCTCTGTCGTCCGGAATGGATACCTTTAACGGACTGGATCTGACACTCAGGCTTGTTGAAAACGAAGAGATGTACGCCAAGATAAAGAAATGCAAGGATCTGATAATCGAGGGGGAAAGCTTCCCGGAGGCACTCGGCCAGTCTGCGATATTTACCAAGCTGTATTCCCGCATGGTTACGGTGGGATTCCAGTCGGGTTCGATGGATTCGGTAATGAGGCAGATCGCTGAGCGTTATCAGAAGGACACCGACAGGAGGATATACTCGATAATCTCGGTTCTTGAACCCACGCTGGTGATCATTCTGTCACTGATCGTCGGTATGATACTGCTGTCAGTTATCCTGCCCCTGATGGGCATTATGTCGAGCATAGGATGAGTACGATACGATTCGGGAGTTCCGCCGGAAAAAGAGGCGGCAGCCTTAAGACCATAGGTTTTGCGTCACTGTTTGTTGTGATCACAGTGCTGTTTGTTGTCCTCATGAACAACTTCGGTAAAAGTACGCTGGAGAGGCAGCAGGAGAGCCTGGTGAACGCCGTGCACCGCGACATTGTCCAGTGCTACGCGATCGAGGGCGTATATCCGCCGAGCCTTGATTATCTCAAGGAGCATTACGGCCTTACCTGGGATCCCAATACGTTTTTTGTGGACTACGAGCCGATAGCGTCGAATCTTTATCCCGATGTCACGGTCATGCTGCGGAGGCGCTGAGATGGATTTCAGGAGAGAGAGACACGTCGTAGATCTGCTTTTTGTCATAGCGCTGATGTTTTTGTTCGCGTTCTCCGCGATCATGCTCATAGCGCTTGGCGCCGATGTCTATCAGAAAAACGTGGACACGATGCAGATCAATTATGACAGGAGGACAGCCAGCGCGTACCTGATACAGAAGGTGAGGCAGTCGGACGAGAGTGGCAGCATCAGCATAGGTGAACTCAAGGGATCCAAAGCTCTCGTGTTGACGAATACTGTCGGGGAAAGCGACTATTCGACATGGCTGTATCTGTATGACGGCATGCTGTGTGAGCAGCTGATGAGGTCGGATATGACTCCGATGCCCCAGGCAGGACAGAAGATACTGCCGCTTGCGGGTTTTGACGCGTCCTTCGCGTCGGATGATCTGCTCATGATGCAGCTGGAGCTTGAGAACGGCGAAGAGGAGAGCTTTTTTGTGGGACTGAGGTCTGACGGGAACAAAATGCAATGAATGACGAAAGAGTAAAGACTAATTCAAATACATCCCTGTTCCTGATGGAACTGATAATGGTCATCGGCTTCTTCTCGCTGGTGGCTGTAATCTGTGTACGGCTCTTTGTGGCGGCGTCCGTGGCAAGCACGGATTCCGTGGATGTGAACAGAGCCACGCGTCTCTCTGAGTCGCTTCTTGAGGCGTGGTCGGCAAACAGCGGTGACCTGAAGCTTTTGGCAGAGACTTTCCCCGGTTCGGAACTGGTGTTTAACGGGGATTCACTGAGAGCCGGCGTTCTGACACTGAAATATGACGCGGACTGGCGGCAGATCACGGGCGAAGGTGAGGGCGAGTACACGGTCACCCTCGCTGCCGGAGAATACGAGGCGGCGGAGATATACGGGGAGGACACCATGGGCAGGGCGATGTACGCCACTGTCAGTACCCACCGCGCTTCTGACGGGGCGGTATTCTGTTCGATGACCGCCGATCACTATCTGGGGGATGACGACGAATGACACAGGAAACAAGATTTGGCGCGCATATAGGCACATCATCGCTGCTTCTGATATTTCTTACGCTCTCGCTGGTATCTTTCGGGGCGCTGTCCCTTGCCGGTGCAAAGGCCGACCAGAGACTTTCGGACAAACTCTATGAGCATACGCTGTCCTATTATGCTGCCCAGCATGAGGCGGAGCAGTTTATCGCCGTGACCAACAGCAAACTCAAAAAGGCATATGAGGCGAGCGGGGATGAGAATGCGTACAGGGCGGCTGTCGCCGGAATGAAGACGGAGGATGCCTTCCCTGTCGGCAACTCACAGGAACTGGTGGTGAAGCTTGCCATTGAATATCCGGATTCCGCGGATGAGGATCTGTTCTCCATCAGGTCCTGGCGGATAAAGAGTATTTCCGATGACGATTATACGAGACATCTTCCCGTATCGGACAGCGGAGACGCTCACACGGACGAATGACGGCAAAAATAATTATAACACGCGCTATTTAAGAAGTTTTAACACTTTTTCTCTTGAATTTGGACGGACTCTCGTCTACAATAATCTCGTTGTTTCAACAAATATTTCAAATATGCAGGAGGATATACCATGGCAGTAAAAGTAGCAATCAACGGATTTGGACGTATCGGTCGTCTTGCTTTCCGCCAGATGTTCGGCGCAGAGGGTTATGAAGTGGTCGCGATCAACGATCTTACCAGCCCCAAGATGCTCGCTCATCTGCTGAAGTATGACACGGCGCAGGGCGGATATGCCGGCAAGTTTGGTGAGAATCTTCACACAGTCGATTTCGACGACGATGCCAACACCATCACCGTTGACGGAAAGACACTGAAGATCTACAAGGAGCCCGACGCGAACAACTGCCCTTGGGGTGAGATCGGTGTGGATGTTGTTCTTGAGTGCTCGGGATTCTATACTTCCAAGGAGAAGGCACAGGCGCACATCAACGCCGGTGCAAAGAAGGTTGTCATCTCCGCTCCCGCCGGAAATGACCTTCCCACCATCGTTTACAATGTCAATCATCAGACTCTGACCAAGGATGACAAGATCATCTCCGCCGCGAGCTGCACGACGAACTGCCTTGCTCCCATGGCGAAGGCTCTCAATGATTTCGCACCCATCCAGTCCGGTATCATGTGCACGATCCACGCTTACACCGGCGACCAGATGATCCTTGACGGACCTCAGAGGAAGGGCGATCTCCGCAGGTCACGTGCGGGTGCGGCCAACATCGTTCCCAACAGCACAGGCGCTGCGAAGGCTATCGGCCTCGTTATCCCCGAGCTGAACGGCAAGCTCATCGGCGCGGCACAGCGCGTTCCCACACCCACCGGCTCAACAACTCTGCTGTTCGCGGTCATCGACAAGAAGGATGCCACCAAGGACGAGATCAACGCCGCTATGAAGGCAGCCGGCAACGAATCCTTCGGTTATACAGAGGATCAGATCGTTTCCTCCGATATCGTAGGCATGCGCTTCGGCTCACTGTTCGACGCGACTCAGACCATGGTCTCCCCTATGGAAGACGGCAAGACTCTCGTAGAGGTCGTTTCATGGTATGACAACGAGAATTCCTACACAAGCCAGATGGTAAGGACGATCAAGTACTTTGCAGAGCTCGGCTGATGCAGGGCAAAAAGATCTGAGTATCTTCAGAGGTCCGGTCCCTTTGGACCGGACCTCGTTTCATTACAATAAAAGGAGGTTTACACAATGGCACTCAACAAGAAAACTGTAGACGATCTGTCTGTGAAGGGCAAGCGCGTACTGGTGCGCTGCGATTTCAACGTTCCGTTAAAGAACGGCGAGATCACCGATGAGACCCGCATAGTCGCGGCTCTTCCCACTATCAATAAGCTTATCGAGGGCGGAGCAAAGGTCATCCTGTGCTCACATCTTGGCAAGGTAAAGAACGGCCCCAACGAGGGCGAATCTCTCGCTCCCGTTGCAAAGAGACTGTCCGAGAAGCTTGGCAGGGAAGTGAATTTCGTTTCCGACTACAATGTGACCGGTGAGGCTGCAACAGCGGCTGTTAACGCCATGAACGAGGGTGATGTGGTACTGCTTCAGAATACGCGTTTCCGCGGCAAGGAGGAGACCAAGCCCACCGACGCCGGCGAAGCATTCGCAAAGGAACTTGCGGATCTTGCTGATGACTATGTATGCGATGCATTCGGTTCTTCACACCGCGCGCACGCATCCGTCTCCGTCGTTACGAAGTATATCAAGGAAAAGGGCGGCAACAACGCTGTTGGTTATCTCATGCAGAAGGAGATCGATTTCCTTGGAAATGCCGTAGAGAACCCGGTACGTCCCTTCGTCGCCATCCTCGGCGGTGCAAAGGTTGCTGACAAGCTCAATGTCATCAATAATCTGCTGGAGAAGTGCGATACGCTCATCATCGGCGGCGGTATGGCATTTACCTTCCTGAAGGCACAGGGCTACGAGATCGGAAAGTCCCTTGTTGATGATGAGAAGCTCGATTACTGCAAGGAGATGATGGAGAAGGCAAAGAAGCTCGGCAAGGAACTGCTTCTTCCCGTGGATACCGCCGTGGCTGACAGTTTCCCGGATCCCATCGACGGACCCATAGATGTCGAGTATGTTGATGCTACAGCCATCCCCGCGGATAAGGAAGGTCTTGACATCGGCCCCAGGACCCAGGAGCTTTTCGCCAATGCGGCAAAGAATGCCAAGACAGTTGTATGGAACGGACCCATGGGCGTATTCGAGAATCCGACCCTTGCAAAGGGAACCATCGCTGTTGCAAAGGCTCTGGCAGAGACAGATGCCACCACGATCATCGGCGGCGGCGATTCCGCGGCGGCCTGCAATCAGCTCGGCTTTGCCGATAAGATGAGCCACATTTCGACCGGCGGCGGTGCCTCTCTTGAGTTCCTTGAAGGCAAAGAGCTTCCCGGCGTTGTGGCGGCTGACGATAAGTGAGCTTACGCGAATACGACGAGCAACGCGAACGAGGATCTGCCCAGCAGATCCGAGTCTGCTTATTCGCGTATATGTAGTATAGATATGTCTGAAAGGAGAAAAATCATGTCAAGACGAAGGATCATCGCAGGCAACTGGAAGATGAATAAGACCCCCAGCGAGGCAGTTGCTCTGTGCAATGAGTTAAAGGATCTCGTAAAGAATGATGATGTTGACGTTGTATACTGTGTACCCGCTATTGATATCGTACCCGTTGCCGGGGCGGTAAAGGGCACGAACGTACATGTGGGCGCTGAGAACTTCTACATCGAGGACAAGGGCGCCTTCACGGGCGAGATCTCTGCTCCGATGCTAAAGGATGCGGGCGTCGAGTATGTGATCATCGGTCATTCCGAGAGAAGAGATATCTTCGGTGAGAATGACATCCTCATCAATGCAAAGGTCAAAAAGGCTTTCGCGGCGGGCCTGAAGCCCATCCTCTGCTGCGGCGAGTCGCTTGCGCTCCGTAAGGCAGGCACTTACAAAGAGTGGATCGAAAGACAGATCAAGTGGGATCTTACCGACGTGACTGCAGATCAGGTTAAGGAGCTTGTTATCGCTTATGAGCCCATATGGGCTATCGGAACCGGAGAGACGGCTACAGCCGACCAGGCGGAAGAAGTGTGCAAGATGATCCGCGAGGTCATTGCCGGACTTTATGATCAGGCGACAGCTGATGCTGTTCGCATTCAGTACGGCGGTTCCATGAACGCGGGCAACGCGGCAGAGCTTCTTGCGAAGCCCGACATCGACGGCGGCCTCATCGGCGGCGCTTCACTTAAGCCCGACTTTGGCCAGATCGTCAATGCCTGATAATATCTAAGTATATTCTTTATTGAAAAGCCGGTCTTCCGATTAGGGAGACCGGCTTTTTTACTAAATATTCAAATAAAAAACAATTTATCAACAATATATTGTATAGCAACTGATTTTGAAAATAACGAAAACTTATATTTGACATTTCGTTATTCTGGTCGTAAAATAACGAATGTTACAAATGAGATTTCAGCAAAGCATATCTTCGGGATCGGGAGACAACAAATGCCCAGAAAGGCTACTATTACACAAAAGGAAATAGTCGGAGCTGCGTTCAGACTCACGAAGCAGGAAGGATTTGAGGCCATCACATCCAGAAAGCTCGCTGCGGCAGCCGGGTGTTCAACCCAGCCGATATTCCGTATTTATGAAGGAATGTCGGATCTCAAGAAAGACGTTTACGAGAAGGCTGTTGAATTCTATGATGAATTCTATGATGCCTCCGATAAATCCCACAATATCCCGTTTGTGGATCTTGGGCTTTGCTATATTAATTTTGCACAGAAGAATCCGCATCTCTTCAGACTGCTGTTTTTGGCGAACAAAGACGGACATGAGGATGAGAGCGCACGGAGTATGTACGATCTGGTTAACGGGGACGGGGATCATATCGTCGCCGAGATCAACAAAGCCTCCGATATGGGAGCTCAGAATGTACAGCATCTGTTCATGCAGATGTGGATCTTCATACACGGAGCGGCATGCATGGCTGTGTCCGGCGACTATGACCTGGCCGATGAGGACACGATCTCGCTTCTGACCGCCGCTTATCACGCATTTTCAGGTGTCTGATCATATAGTAATAGCAGGATGCGGAGCCGCCGGTCTTATGGCGGCTTTTTATGCGTCCGGACATGGCCGTCGGGTGACGGTGATAGAACGCAATGAAAAGGCCGGAAAAAAGATCTATATTACGGGAAAGGGCAGATGCAATCTCACAAATCTGCGGCCTGTCCCCGAATTTCTGGATCATGTTGTGACAAATCCCAGGTTTTTGTATAAAGCTCTGTATGCCTTTACTCCGGAGGATACGATCGCTTTTTTCGAGGCGAACGGCTGTCCGCTCAAAGTAGAGAGGGGAGAGAGGGTCTTCCCTGTCTCTGATCACGCCTCCGATGTGACGAGGGCGCTGTTTGACGCGGCAAAAAAGAGCGGAGTGAACTTTATCTTCAATGAGAGGATAAAAAGTGTGGTGACAAACGAGGGTGGTGTCACGGGGGTGCTGCTTGAAAGCGGCAGGAGAATAGATGCAGATGCGGTGATTCTGGCGACGGGCGGCAGAAGTTACCCGTCTACCGGTTCGACAGGTGACGGATATGAGATTGCAAAAAAACTCGGACACAGCGTGAAGGATCAGCAGCCTTCTCTGGTTTCCATGCATGTCGGCTGGGAGTATTGCCGTGAACTTGAGGGACTCTCACTCAAAAATGTGGGACTTTCGCTTCTTGACGGCAATAAAAAGCTCTTTGCTGACAGAGGGGAGATGCTCTTCACTCATTTTGGGGTGAGCGGACCGCTGGTTCTCTCTGCCAGCGCAAGATATAATGAGAGCATGAAAAACGCTGTCCTTAAGCTTGACCTGAAGCCGGCACTCAGTCATGATGAGCTTATGTCAAGGCTTTTGCGCGACTTTGATAAGTACAGGAACAAAGTCTTCAGAAACTCCCTGGACGATCTTTTCCCGAAGCGTCTGGCACCGGTTATGGCACGGCTTTCGGGGATAGATCCGGCAAAGAGGGCAGGGGAAGTGTCAAAAGAGGAGAGATCCCGCTTTGCACAGCTTATAAAAGGTGTTAACATGACAGTGACAGGTACCGGCGGATTTGCCGAGGCTGTGATCACCAGGGGCGGTATCGA
Source organism: Lachnospiraceae bacterium (assembly GCA_024697225.1). Taxonomy (GTDB): domain Bacteria; phylum Bacillota; class Clostridia; order Lachnospirales; family Lachnospiraceae; genus Butyrivibrio. The sequence continues at coordinate 1,770 of JAILGA010000033.1, read as the reverse complement.
TGTGAAGGAGATAGATCCGGCCACCATGGGATCACGACTCGTCAGAGGTCTGTATTTTGCCGGCGAGGTGATAGATGTGGATGCCCTGACCGGCGGTTATAATCTCCAGATCGCATGGTCGACCGGACGGCTTGCCGGTCTGAGTGCGGCAAAGGACATATGAGACAGATCAAAGGAGGATGATATGAGCAGTATTGCGATCGACGGACCCGCGGGAGCGGGAAAGAGCACAGTGGCAAAGATTGTCGCAGCTGAACTTGGCTTTGTGTATGTGGACACGGGAGCAATGTACAGGGCGATGGCACTTCATGTTCTGGGCAGGGGTGCAGACATAAATGACGCATCGGCGGTTGCAGGAGCATGTGAGAGCGCCGATATCTCCATAGAGCGCAAGAACGGGGAACAGCGTGTGATCTTAAACGGCGAGGACGTAACCGGAAGGCTCCGCACGGAGCAGGTATCTTCCGCGGCGTCGGTAGTGAGCGTAGTTCCGGCAGTCAGAGCGAAGCTTGTCATGCTTCAGAGAGAACTTGCTGTAAAAGAAAATGTGGTCATGGACGGCCGTGACATCGGGACGGTGGTACTGCCGGATGCAGCCCTGAAGATATTCCTCACCGCCGATGCAGAGGTCAGGGCAAAGAGACGATATCTGGAGCTCATTGCAAAGGGAGAGGAGGCAGATGAGGCCAAAATCCTTGAGGACATAAAGAAACGCGATCAAAGGGATATGACAAGGGCGGAAGCACCTCTGAAAAAGGCTGATGACGGCGTTTCGGTGGATTCGTCCGATATGAGTGCGAAAGAAGTGGCGGCAAAGATACTTGAACTCTGGAGAAACAGAAGTGAGTGACAGGGAGGTTATCCTGGCGGAACATGCGGGCTTTTGTTTCGGGGTGAAAAGAGCGGTCGAGATACTTGACAGCCTGCTTGATAACAGTGAGGGGAAAAGGATATTTACCTGGGGCCCCATCATTCACAACGATGCTGTTGTGAATGAGTACATGGAGAGAGGGGCGGTTCCTATAGATGAGGACGAGGGCCTGCCCAAGGATACTTCGGATGGTATCGTGGTTATCAGATCCCATGGTGTGAGCAAGAGTGTCTACGATAAGATCCGGGATGCCGGATATGAGATAGCGGACGCCACATGTCCGTTTGTGAAGAGAATCCACAGGCTTGTCAGCGAAGCGTCCGAAGAAGGCAGAAGCGTGATCGTGATAGGAGACGCCGGACACCCTGAAGTCAGGGGCATAGTGGGCTGGGCCGGCGGCGATGTCACCGTCATAGGCTCCGTCTCTGAAGCCGGACAGCTTGTGCGCGACCCTGAAAAGAGGGTCACAGTGGTTTCCCAGACCACATTTCGAAGGCAAAAATTTCAAGAAATTGTTGAAATCATACGACAAAAAGAGTATGATATGAACATTGTGGATACTATCTGTAACGCGACCGGAGAGAGACAGAGCGAAGCGGAACAACTGGCCGGAGAAGTAGACGCAATGCTGGTAGTAGGGGATTCCAGAAGTTCCAATTCCAGAAAACTGTATGAGATATGCAGCCGTATATGTCCCCACACCGTGTTTGTCCATTCACCTGAGGATCTGAAGGAGACCCTGTCTCCCGGGTTCAAAAGGGTTGGAATTACAGCGGGGGCGTCCACCCCGCAAAAGATAATCGAGGAGGTTTTTAATTATGCCAGATCAGGACAACAAGAGCTTTTTGGAAATGGTGGATGAGTCGTTCAAGACGATCCGCACGGGAGAGATCGTCAAG
>JAILGA010000110.1 GCA_024697225.1 Lachnospiraceae bacterium | reverse complement strand
GTCACCCGCCCTCTTTTCGACGGTATGCTCACGGGCATTATCGGACACCGCCACGACAGCGCCGATATCTTCCGCGGCGTACAGCGCTTCGCAAAGATTATCCAGCGCGCCTTCAGAAAGCACGGCATCGTTGTTGATAAGGAAGATATCATTCCCCGGCGCCGTAGCTTCAAAACCAATGTTACAGCCCGCGGGGAAGCCCGCGTTCTCTCCGTTTTCGATAAGTTTTTCGCGGCTGTCCGCGCGCAGATCCTCAAGCACGCCGTCGGTCGAGCCGTTATCAACGACTATGATCTCATCACCTTTGACATCCAGCTGTGCCGACAGCGCGGCAAGACACCGCCGCATAATTTCACGGTCGTTGTAGGAAACGATTATCGCAGATATGCTTTTTCTATGAAATGTTTTCACTTATCCTCAAAAAACCGCATCTTTCCGGTCTCGGACTTTACGGGCGTCCCAAGGCTTCCGTGGCGCTGCCTGCTCCTTATCTCCTTCATACACGCGGGGCAGACAGACCCGAAATTGATCCTTTTTCCGCAAACCTCGCAGTAACTCTCCATAAGCACATCCCGGGGGGTCTGGTCGTCTTTATACTGGATCCTGCCATCCTGAATCCATCTCTTGACCCTCTCAAGCGGTATACCGAAGTGCTCAGCCACCTGCCAGGCCCTTACATCATTCTCGCGGATATAATCGCGCACCTCGGCAAAAAGCTGTCTGTCCTGACACGCAGGGCAATAATCGCCTTCATGATTTTCGGGGAGCCTTCTGCCGCAGCCCTTGCAGGTCGGAATAAGCTTATCTTTATGCAACATCGGTTGGTCTTCTCTCTTTTGCTCTCTTATCTGATACTGTATCGATGCCTGTTTCCTGCCACACAATTATACTACAATCGGTTGCTGCAACAAGTGCGATCCACGAAAAAAGAATGATATCCAAGTGTCATTTTCATTGCCCAGTCAGCCCGTTCAATAGTGAGCAATTCCCTCTCGAATACTATCCGTAATAATGATATGATGTAATTTAATCAGGATTCCAACCGGCAGCATGTGAAACAGACCTGAGTAGGTTCTCCTATTTCCCAATAAATCGGAATCCCACGAATGAACTTCCTTGAAGACAAGCGAGAGAGGAAAGGAACCGGATCATGTCGGATAACCGCGAAGATATAAAAACTGATCTGATCGCCATAGCCAAGCTGAACAGCATCATCAATTACGATGATAAAAACAGCATTTCAAGGGCCTGCGAGATAATTAAGTCCAAAAACCCCTTCAGATCAGTTTACGGCAGGAGATACCACCAGCGTTTGCAGGAGATGCTGGCGGGAAGCGATTATCCTCATATATGCATCACCTGTCAGAAGCCGCTTGATTCTTCAGCTCCCATGTGCAACGCCTGCGAAACCGCCATGCTAAGCGGCATGCAAGGCTCTTCGAATGTGACAGAGAAGCAAAACTCAACAGCTGCTGCCGGCCAGGTTATAGAAGAAAAAGTACTTAAGGGCGCTTCGACGATAAAAGATGCCGCCGCGAAATCTGCCAGGTCTGCTCAGAAGGCGTTCTCAGATCTCGACAAAGACAAGATCAGGGAAAGCGCAGAAGAAGGAACAAAAAAGATCAAATCCGGCGGCCTGAAACTCTTCAGCAGGGCAAAGAATATCTGGAATGATCTGGATAAAAAGCAGAAGATAATTGTCCTCGTCATCACAGCTGCCGCACTCATTATACTTTTCACCCTGGGAATCGTAAGGACGATCGGCTTCTGCTTCCTCATCTTTGGAATATCAGGACTTGTCAGGCTTCTCAGGGACATAAAGCTCACAGACGACAAGCAGCGATTACGACACAGATCCACCATCCTGAAGGTATATGTCCCGCTCCTTGCTGCTATAGTATTGATTTTAGCCGGATCAAAGACTCACTCCGGCAGAACCATCTCCGGTATGTCATCCCAGAACTCAGAAGGAAGTGCCGAAGATACCGGCGGTCTCACCATCGGTGTGGACGCAGATGGAGTAAAGAAAAACATAATCCAGGTCGGATCAGGGTATTATCTCGATATTGACGAGGGCGATAAGACAGTGATCAATAACGCGGAAGAAGCAACTGCTCTCATACACAAACTATACCCCGAAAAAGA
>JAILGA010000103.1 GCA_024697225.1 Lachnospiraceae bacterium | reverse complement strand
CCTTTTTCTCAAAAGACAGGACCGAGGACGATCCCATAGTGATCGGAGGGGGACCTTGTTCGTATAATCCCGAACCCATAGCTGATTTCTTTGACCTTTTTTACATAGGTGAGGGCGAGACGCAGTACCGGGCGCTTTTTGCTCTGTATAAAGAGAATAAGAAGAAGGGCGGAAGCAGAAGGGACTTTCTTATGAGTGCCGCCCGTCTGATCCCAGGGATGTATGTGCCTTCGCTGTATGAGATATCATATAACCCGGACGGCACGATCGCGGAAATGAGTCCGATTATTGACGATATTCCGACAATTATAAAACGTGAAGTAGTTACCGATCTGTCGGAGGCCTATTACCCCGATGCGCCTGTAGTGCCGTTTATTAAGGCAGTTCAGGACAGAGTGGCGCTCGAGGTCATGCGCGGCTGCATCAGGGGCTGCCGCTTCTGCCAGGCAGGGCAGCTATATAAACCTCTCAGGGAGAAATCGCTTGAAGCCTGCAAGAAAAGCGCCGAGGCAATGCTTAAGAGCACGGGGCATGAGGAGATATCGCTCAGTTCCCTAAGCTCCAGCGACTATACGCTGCTACCGGAGCTTTTGGATTATCTGATAGAGACTGCGGGCAGGGAGCATGTGAATGTATCTCTGCCTTCGCTCAGGATAGACGCATTTTCGCTTGATGTCATGAGCAAGATCCAGGATGTAAAGAAATCCAGTCTCACCTTTGCGCCCGAGGCAGGAAGCCAGAGACTCAGGGACGTGATCAACAAGGGCCTCACGGAGGAGGACATCTTAAGGGGCTCGCATGAGGCCTTTCTCGGAGGATGGCACAAGGTGAAGCTTTATTTTATGCTGGGTCTTCCCACGGAGACACAGGAAGACATCGAAGGCATAGGCGATATTGCCAACAAGATCGCCGCCGAGTTCTTTGACACCGTGCCCAAGGAAGAGCGCGGCGGGCAGTATATTGACATCACGGTAAGTACGTCCTTCTTTGTACCAAAACCCTTCACGGCTTTTCAGTGGGCACCGATGCTCAGACGGGAGGAATTCCTCGACAGAGCAGGTATGACAAAGCAGGGGATAATCTCGCAGTTAAACCAGAAGAGGATCCATTACAACTGGCACAATGCGGATGAGTCCGTGCTGGAGGGAGTATTTGCAAGGGGCGACAGAAAGCTTTCGCAGGTCATTTACCGCGCTTACATGGACGGCTGTATTTTTGACGCATGGAATGAGACCTTTCATTTCGACAGATGGATGGCGGCATTTGATAGCTGCGGACTCGATCCCGAATTCTATTATCTCAGAGAGCGCCCCGAGGATGAAGTCTTTCCCTGGGATTTCATAGACATGGGCGTGACTAAAGCTTATCTGCTCAGGGAATGGCGCGAAGCAAGAGAAGGCAGAAAGAGCGCAAACTGCAGGGAGAGGTGTCTCGGCTGCGGAGCCGCGAGGTACGGCGCAGGGATTTGCCCGGGGGCAAAGTGAGGATAACATAATTGAGATATGTCGATGAAAAAAACAGAACATCAGGGCAGAGATGTCTGATAATGCAAAGGTGAATTCATGAGAGACTTCTATGATTACAGACTGAAATTCTCCAAGAACGGACCCATACGTTTCGTGGGACATCTTGATGTGATGAGATATATGCAGAAGGCAAACAGGCGGGCGGGACTGCCTGTCAGATACTCTGAGGGCTTCTCGCCTCATCAGATAATGTCCTTCGCGCTTCCTCTTTCGGTAGGTGCGACTTCGGACGGAGAGTATCTCGACATGAGCTTTGTGAGAGAGATGGATACCGATGAGATAGTCGAAAGGCTTAACTTTGCAATGAATGAGGGGATATGCGCGGTGGAATGCAGACTTCTCCCGGAGCACGCGCCCAAGTCCATGACTCTCATCGCGGCGGCGGGATACAGGCTCAGGTATGCCGCGGTCACGGATCTGTCTGAATATACGGCCGGCCTTCGTCGCTTTCTCGCATCGGATACGATCCCCGCTGTCAAGAAGACCAAGACAGGTGAGAGGGAGATCGACTTAAAGCCCCTCATCCACGGTTATGATATCAGTGAGAACGGTGATCTGGACATCATATTGCACGCCGGAAGCAGGGATCATGTGAAGCCCGCGCTTTTGTTCGAGCGTTTCTTTGATTCCTGCGGGAAAGAATTTGTTCCAATGGCGCTAAAGGTCCACAGGACCGAGATGTATACAGAAAAAGACGGCGTGATGATACCGCTCATCGAGCTGTACGATCACGCCGGGTAGAACATTCGTATTCACAGCCTGTTGGACGGCTGTTAACAGTAACGCTTTTGATCAGGTTCTTCTCACGCTTATGCTGTTGGCGTGTGCCGTGAGGCCTTCCGCTTTGGCAAAGCGCTCTATATCATCCGCATCTCTCTTCAGCGCTTCTTCCGAATAGAAGATCACGCTCGACTTCTTTATGAAGTCGTCGACAGAGAGAGGGGAGAAGAACCTGGCTGTCCTGTTAGTGGGCAGGATGTGGTTTGGGCCTGCGAAATAGTCTCCCACGGGCTCGGATGACCAGGGCCCAAGGAAGATGGCACCGGCATTCTTTATGCGTGTCATCATGCCCCAGGGATCCTTAGTCATGATCTCCATGTGCTCGGAAGCGATCTCGTTGGCAGCGTCTATCAGGTCTGTTTCGTTTTCCGCCACAAAGATATAGCCGTAATTATCGAGAGATTTCTTCGTGATCTCCGCGCGCTCCAGAGTTTTAAGGAAGCCGTCGATCTCTTCAGACACCTTATCTGCAAGAGCCTCGGATGTAGTGATGAGGATCGCGCTTGCGAGCTCGTCGTGCTCGGCCTGGGAGAGGAGATCAGCCGCAACATAGCGCGGATCAGCTGTCTCATCTGCAAGCACCAGGATCTCGGAGGGTCCGGCTACCGAATCGATCGAGACATATCCGAAAACCGCTTTCTTGGCGAGCGCCACATAGATATTGCCGGGACCTGTTATCTTGTCTGCCTTGGGAATGCTCTTTGTACCGAAAGCCATGGCGGCTATCGCCTGGGCACCGCCCGCCTTGTAGATCTCGTTCACACCTGCGATATCCGCGGCCACGAGAGTGCCGGCATTGACCTTACCGTCCTTATCGGGAGGTGTACACATGATGATCCTCGACACGCCAGCCACCTTTGCGGGGATGATGTTCATCAGAACGCTCGAAGGATAAGCCGCCTTGCCGCCCGGCACATAGACGCCCGATATCTCGAGGGGTGTGATGCGCTGTCCGAGAATAGTTCCGTCGGGTCTTGCAGCAAAGAAGCTCTCTCTCTTTTGTCTCTCGTGGAACTCCCGCACATTAGCGGCGCTCTTTTTCATGGTCTCTACGAGCGTGGGATCAAGAGCGGCGTAGGCTTCCTTTATCTCGTCAGCTGTCACACGGATGGTGTCTTCGCTCACGGCGAAATGGTCGAACTTCTCCGTAAACTCGAAAAGAGCCTCGTCACCGCGCTCTCTCACGGCGTCGATGATCTCCGCCACGCGCTCCTCGTACTCCCTGTAATTAACAGGGCTTCTCTTAAGGAGCTTATCCATCAGATCAGCTTTTGTTTCGTTTGTTAACTTTACAATCCTCATAATGACCACCGTTTCTTTCTGTGCCAACGTTTGTTGAACGCTATAGTATCGCAGCGGGGGGATTATGTCAAATTATCATTCTTTGGTAATATTGCACAAAGGTTGAGACAGTTTTTGCTGATTCCTTTGTGCAACATGACGAAAATTATGAACAAACTGTTAAAGCCATTGTGGCAAAGTCTTTTTTAGAAATTAAGTATATACTCAGTCATCTGACAGAAACCCGGTGTGAAGACATCGGGTTTTCTTTTGCCACAATCCCGAACTCTTTCGGATATCGTATTAATGCGCAATTCTGATCTCTGTTCAAATGTCTCTGTTGTAAAACATTTACACACAAAAAAATTACCGTTTAGACACCAAAATCGACCGTTTAGACATAGTGCCTTGATTTACAAAGGGTGGTAGCCGAAAATCATATATGTAGTGCTTTTTCAGTAATGCACAAGAAATAAGATACCATACCTGCCCGAAATGAAATCGGAAATGTATCGAGAGGAAAGGCAGGAAATCATGATCTCATTGATCTGATAAAAAGGTGAAAGAGAGGTAAGAACTATGACGAAACGGATCAGGAAACTAACAGTATTTCTGGCAACAGCGATCGTGGCGGCGCTTGCGTTCAACTGCTCATCCGATAGCGCCAAGGCCGGACCGCAGGTAAATACGGTACTGCAGGCCGTACAGGAGGCAGACAGCGGCTGCAATGTCAATCCCCCGACCATTACGAGCTTTACCTGCTCGGAAGAAGCGAACGCCGCAGGAATCTGGACATATACAGGCTCCTTTACGGCTGTGGCAGGTGTGGAAGCATATGAACTTCATCTGGGTACAATGGAAGGAAACGGCAGTGTCTATGAAAGAAGCCTGATCACCCTTCCTAAAAATGCCACGAACTTCACTGTTTCACCTGACTGGTATGACCATTTGCCCGTAGCCGGTGAAACTGTATATGCCGCTCTTGAAGCGATTGTCAAGGTCGGTACGGGAAGTGACGCAGATTATGTCAGCACCGGCTGGCAGAAACTCAGCGAAACTACTACAGGCCCCGCGCCCGCTGCGGATAAGAACAAGCTTACTGTCCGCTTTGTCAATCAGAATCAGATGTCTATATCGCCCGCTCATATTGCATTCCTTGATCAGGGCGACAGCTACAGTGTAGATGTACCTGAGGTCGCAGGTTATGACTGCAAGTATGCTTCAAATAAGGTGACGGGCACCATGGGAAACCAGGATGTGACAATCAATGTCCCGTATGACGGAAAAACTGTACAGCTGAGCATTGTCTATCTTTATAACAGCGATCAGTCACAGGCTTCGGATCCTGTAAATGCCACATATAAGGTCGGTGATTCCTACAAATATCCTTCGCCGGTAATACAAAACTACAAAGCTGATCCCGAAACCGTAGAGGGTTATGTGACGGCAGATGATGTTCCCAAGATCGAGAAAATGGTTCTTTACAAGAAAGATAAGTTTATTTTGGAAACAAGATATGTTCTGTGGGACGGTGATAATAACATCGAAAACGATGAAGAGATAAAAGAGCGTGAAACTCAATATGTAGAAGCGGGAACCACATATTCGGTTGCACACCCGAAAATATCTCCTTATATGAGGGCGGATGATCAGGGTAGTGTGATCCTTGATACCCAAGAAAATGAAAACTTAAAAAAAGAGGGTGTAATGCCGGAAGCGAGACATGTCGTAAGGCTTTATTATCTCATTGAAAAATCCAATCTGACCATTTCCTTCGTACGTGATGATGACAACTCTCAGGTAGCTGTAGGTTTTACCGGAGAGTGGAGGAGAGATAAGGATTTCACCTGGGAAGCTCCCATAGATCAGGTAAAAGGATATCAGCTGATC
>JAILGA010000024.1 GCA_024697225.1 Lachnospiraceae bacterium | reverse complement strand
TAAAGGGGTGGATGAACCACCCCTTAGGTTTTTAGCAGTTATGCTCTGCAATGGGAACGGGTTTTAGGTCTCCGTCCCGACCGCTTGAGGCGGGTTTAATGTCTCCGCTCCGACAGATTATTACTTCTTTTTTAAGTCAACTTCATTATACTCTTGAATGAGTCGAAAATCAATAGATTTCCTGCGTTTTGGCTGAATTCATTGCAATGCATGCTTCAATATGCAAAAATAATGTTGAGTGAATTCAAAAGATCACCGGTCCGTCGGTTCATAAAAAGGAGCAGGTTATGTTAAGTAAAGCAGCGATCAAATTCATAAAAGACGAATATGCCGGGTTTTATTCCTGCGGGTTGACCATGCAGGACAGTTATACAATGAACCGTTTCTCGCAGGTCGATGAAAGTGATGATACGGTAACCATGTCGACGGACGACGGTATAGTCCTCAAATCTGAAACAACAAAGAGTCCATACAGTGATGCTTATGAGGTCCGCTCAACAATATACAATGGGTCTGACAGTACTGTAACTATGGAAATGATGACGTCTTTCCTCTTTCCGGACATCAGAGCGGATAAGGTCCACCGCATACTCTCCTTCTGGAGCGCCGAAGGCAGACTTTTGACCTCGGATCTCACAGAACTCAACATGGAGCATTCGTGGAATCAGATGGCATACAGAGTAGAGAAATTCGGCAATGTGGGATCCATGCCTGTGCGCAGGTATTTCCCGTTTATAGCCCTGGAAGACAGTTCAAGCCATACATTTTTCGCTGTGCAGCTATACTCACCGGCTTCATGGCAGATAGAACTGATCGTCCGGACAGACTCCGGTGTGACCTTGGCCGGCGGTATAGCGGACAGAGACTTCGGCCAGTGGACTAAAAGCCTGAGTCCCGGAGAACGCTTTGAAGCACCCATGGCCGTGGCGACCGTCGGAAATTCTCTTGAAGACGTATGCGACAAACTGGTGAAAGCGCAGCATCCCGATATAAGCCCCGTTGACGACCATATGGGGATCACCTTTAACGAATACTGCACCACCTGGGGAAATCCGACGATCGACAATATGAAGAAGCTTGCCGATAAGATTGCGGACAAAGGTGTACAGTATCTGGTAATGGATTCCGGCTGGTATTCCGATTGCGGCAACTGGTGGGAATACAGGGGTGACTGGAGCGTCAACAGAAAGCGTTTCCCGGATGGATTGAAAGAACTGACCGAATATATCAGATCACGCGGCATGATCCCCGGGATCTGGTTTGAATTCGAGCTTGTCTCACCTAAGTCCGGCCGCTTTGACGATACGGATCATCTGGTAAAAAAAGACGGTGTTCCGCTTACCGTCGGCGGAGCACGCTTCTGGGACATGGAAGATGAACATGTCAAAGCATATCTGAAAAAGAATGTGATCGACAGACTCAAAAACGACGGGTTCGGATATATCAAGATCGATTACAACGATACTATGGGCATGGGTTGCGACGGTCCGGAAGGTTCCGGCGAAAACCTCCGGAAAAAGGTGCTCGCAACGCAGGATTTCATCAGGGAACTGCGACGGGAAATACCCGATCTGGTAATCGAGAACTGTTCTAGCGGCGGTCACAGACTCGAGCCTTCATTTATGGGGCTCGCCAGCCAGGCAAGCTTCTCGGATGCGCATGAGATATCCTCGCTGCCGATAATCGCCGCCAATCTCCACAGGGTGATAAAACCCGAACAGAGTCAGATATGGGCGGTCCTGCGCGCCGATGATACCGATTCACGGATCTGCTACTCCATGTGCGCTACTTTTCTCGGCCGAATGGGTCTGTCAGGAGATGTATATGACCTGAGCGACCATCAGTGGGATCTGATCGGCGGTGCTATGGCATTTTACAAAGAGGCTGCACCGATCATCAAAGACGGAAAGACAACTTATCTTGATAACGGCATATACAGTTATAACGAACCCGCAGGCGAGCAGCTGGTGATCAGGGAACTGGGGGACAAAAAACTGATGATATTCCACCGTTTTAAAGATTCAGTTTCGCCCGACGACTACCTCGCCGCAAAAGAAATCGATATTTCGGGATATAAGACTGTTGCAGCGTATGGTACGGCTGATCGGGACTTCTCGGCAGAGGCGAGGATCCTGCTCATCTGATCACCGGTTCGGGTATCTGCGGAATCGAATTAATGTCGCTGCCGCCGGCGGATTTTGATCCGGTCACATTGATCTGCAGGTCTTTGCTTACATCGACCGTATAAGCGATCACTGTGGAATCAGCTTCCGGGTCCTCCCATGGACGCGCATAGACAAATGTCACCTCCGCAGTGCCCGAACTCTTCGGCGAAAGCCTGAATACCTGCTGCCCTCCGACACCGGTCATGCCCTTTTCGTGTGCATTTTCAACATATTCCTCGCTCACATCAAAAAGTTCCGGACTCTGCGACACCGTCCAGCTGTAACCGGTGGTCGGATTGGAATCAAGCGACAACTCCATCACCTGCGGTTTCTTTCCCCCGCAGCCCGCAAAGGCAAAGAGCAGGCCTGCAACCAACAGCGAATACATGATCTTCTTTTTCATTTTTCTACACCTCCAATGATTTTTCCGCTCCTTTGAAATCATCTAAATCCATGGCTGAATTCGTGCCAATTGTTTTCTACATTAACTCCGTCCGCAAGAACACTTTTCATACTCGCTCGCGGAAATATAAACAATGCTTCGGGATTTGTCCTTGCCCATATTGCTTTTATGTCAGGGTCAAAAGTACCATCTCTCCTTTCGCATGATCACCTAAATTGCAACTTTAATACATCCTACATGTTCCTAACAGTTATTGCAACGCTGAACATATATCAGTAAATAGCACTATTCTATCCGGATGAACTGTGATACAATCAATTATTGGTCGGTCTGATCAATGACCGTGATTGTTTCAATAATGATAAAAGGGAGGTAAGAGAATGAAAACATGTCCTAATTGCGGAGCACAGGTGGCGGATGAGGCATCCTTCTGCACGGCCTGCGGATTTAATTTCAATACGGCGGGAGCGGCACCTGCGGCACCGGAACCGCAGTACCAGCAGCCTCAGTATCAGCAGCCCGTATATCAGCAGCCGGCAGCTTCATATGGTGAATGCAGACCCGTGAACCCCTGCGATAAGGTTCTGGGGATCGTTGCCGTAATGTACAGCTTCATCGGTGTCATCCTCGCATATTTCGGAGGCGATGTAAACGGACAGCGCTCTGAATATCTCAGGTTCTACGCTAACGAGGGCCTTGTACTTGCGATCTTCTCGCTTTTCTCGGTCATTCCGTTTATCGGATGGTTTTTGTGGTCACCCTTCATATTTGTATGCAATATCATTGCCATCGTAAATGCATGCAAGGGCGTTGCGAAACCGGTTCTTTTCTTCGGGACGATCAGGATCATACACTGATCCCGTGAATGTCTGCGCTGGAAAATGCTTGAATATTTTTACTGTCAGGCCGTCGGAAATATACGACGGCCTGTCTAAATCCTGTTAATAACGAGATGGCATTCGGCGTCATTTCTTTGCCGCTCTCTCCAGTTTTATGCTTTCATCAATAAGAGATACCTTTCCTTCTATCCCCAGCGTTTCGACATTGCTGTCATTTTCCCCGGAAGCAGCCTGTGGCACGGGTCTGGGCCGCACCGCCTGCTGCTTTATCGCCGGTTTTCCGGCCTGCTCTTTTCTGCTGTAGACAGCCGGCTTCCCGTCGCCGAGAACCATTGCCCGCACGTGACGGGTCCCTTCCTCGTCATAGATTATGCCGTCAAACTCCGGCTGCCAGTTATTGCTGCTTTGATTCCCGTCTCCGGAACTTCTCTTTCTCATACGCATAACTAAACGTCTCTTTCATGTGTCAGACAACCCTGTTATGTATATACTATAGCAGATCATTACGGCTTGTGCCAGATTCATAAGTTCCGGCTGATACCGCCTGGCCTCTCTGTCGCCTTTTTCAAAATTATGCTATAATGGTTCTGTTATCGGCTATTCCGTTTCTCTACAAAGGAGGTGCTGCATGACAGGATTCCCGTTGATAATCGTCTTTGTGATCGCTATTATTCTTATGATCATCATGATCTCCAGGTTCAAGATCCATCCATTTGTCTCAATCATGTGTATTTCACTGGTCCTCGGCCTGATCGCGGGCATTCCCATCACGGATACCAAGCTTGAGGACGGCTCTACGAGGGCGGGTATCGCAACCGTCATCGGACAGGGTTTTTCCGGAACCTTTACTTCCATCGGAATAGTCATCATCCTGGGTGCTCTGATCGGCAGTATCCTTGAAAAGACGGGTGCGGCATTAAAACTCGCGGACATGGTCATCAAACTGGTCGGGAAAAAGCATCCCGTGCTCGCAATGGAGCTTATGGGCTGGGTCGTTTCCATTCCGGTGTTCTGCGATTCGGGTTTTGTTATCTTGAACCCTATCCGCAAGGCACTGGTGAACCGCACGGCCACATCTTCCGTGGCTATGACCGTAGGCTTGGCATCGGGTCTTTTTGCCTCCCACGTATTTATCCCGCCCACTCCGGGTCCGATTGCGGCAGCCAATACGCTGGGCATAGGCGACAATCTCCTCATGGTAATGGGGATGGGCGTTGTGTGCTCAATACTGCCTCTGACCGCAGCATATTTCTACGCGCAGTTCATCAGCAAGAAAGTCAAAGCCGATGACGAGGCTGACAGCGGCGAGGTGACAAAGACCTATGAGGAACTGGTCGCTGAGTTCGGAAAGCTTCCGAATGGATTCTCGGCTCTGGCTCCCATAATCGTTCCCATCATACTCATGGCGTTGTCATCTGTTGTGTCGATGGCTAAGATGAGCGGATTTTTTGCAAGCCTGTGCACTTTCCTCGGCACGCCTATCATAGCTCTTACGGTTGGTACGATCTTTGCTGTGATCCAGCTTGCGGGCGCAGACAAGATGAAGGAGTTCTATGACATCTGCAATGAGACTTTAAAGACTGTAGGTCCCATCCTCTTTGTTACAGCCGCGGGCGGCGTGCTCGGAAAGGTCATAGCCTCCTCCGATATGGTCAATTACATCTCAAGCCACGCGGATGTGCTTTCGGCAATGGGCATCCTCTTCCCGTTCCTGCTCTCCGCCATACTGAAGTCCGCGCAGGGCTCTTCCACTGTGGCACTTACCACCACAGCGGGCATCGTCGCGCCTCTGCTTCCTGTTCTCGGCTTCACTACACCGATGCAGATCACTCTGGTGTGCATGGCAATCGGTGCTGGCGCTATGACCGTGTCTCACGCAAACGATTCCTACTACTGGGTTGTTACAAATTTCGGCGCTATGTCGCCGGAGCGCGGATATAAGACCTGGACCGCCGGTACTCTTGTGATGGGCATCGCAGCTATTATCGAGATCGCGATCTTGAGCCTGATCCTGCATTGAGCCTGCTATGTGAGCAGAGTTCACGGGGCAGTAACGGAGATCTTTCCGGATTTCTGCTTTGGTGATCCGGTGAGTATATGAGGGCTGCAGCAGGATTTTTCTACATTGAGCAGATTCTGTGTACAGAATACGTGTGAATCGCGACGTTCTTTATGCTATAAGGAGGTCTTATGAACAAAGCACTGCGCTGTGATGCGGATAAGATCATAAACGAATCGATAAAGGCTGTTCTGCCGGATGAAGCCGTAGCGAGAGCGTTGAAGGATTTCAAACCCGGCAGCGGAAAGGTCATTCTTGTGGCAGCCGGTAAAGCGGCCTGGCAGATGGCCAATGCGGCATTGAAAGAGTGTGGCCGCATCGACGGCGGTATCGTTATAACCAAATATGATCATGTAAAAGGTGAACTCCCGGGACTGGTCTGCAGAGAGGCAGGGCATCCGGTTCCCGATGAGAACAGCTTTTCTGCGACAGCTGAGGCTCTGGAACTCGTTAAGCCGCTTGGTGCTGATGATACTGTGCTCTTCCTCCTCTCAGGGGGAGGGAGTGCCCTGTTTGAGCATCCGCTGATCCCGGGTGAGGAGCTTCAGGATATCACCAAACAGCTTCTTGCCTGCGGCGCGGACATAATTGAGATGAACACCATCAGAAAGAGGCTAAGCGGCGTAAAGGGCGGACGCTTCGCGCAGGCTGCGGCTCCTGCCCGGGTATTCAGCATTGTACTGAGTGATGTGCTGGGCGATCCGCTCGATATGATAGCGAGCGGACCCGCATATCCCGACTCTTCTACCTGCGAACAGGCAAAGGAGATTGCGGGAAGGTACGGCCTGAAGCTTTCAGGGAGGGCAAGGGCTCTTCTCGAAAATGAAACCCCCAAACATCTTGATAACGTACAGACACAGATCACAGGGTCCGTGCGCGAACTGTGCAGGGCAGCCGCGGAAGTCTGTGAGAGGCTCGGATATACTCCCGTACTTCTGACCGATGAACTTTGCTGCGAGGCGAGAGAAGCCGGATCCTTCCTTGCGAGCGTGGTGCGAAGCCATGCAGACGATGGCAGAAAGATTGCATATATCGCAGGCGGTGAGACTGTCGTTCATCTCACCGGCAAGGGAATGGGTGGTCGCAATCAGGAACTTGCTCTCTCGGCATCTGTCGGGATATCAGGCATACCGGGCGCCGCTGTATTCTCCCTCGGTAGTGATGGCACTGACGGGCCCACAGATGCCGCAGGAGGATATGTGGACGGGGATACTTTTGCCGAACTAAAGGAAAAGGGAATTGATGTGCGTGAAGTGCTTAAGGATAATGACGCCTACAATGCGCTTAAGGCCGTTGACGGGCTGATCATGACAGGACCAACCGGCACAAATGTCAACGATGTTTCCGTGGCACTTGTGGGATAGCGTGTTCAGCCCCGCATAGTTGTATAAGGTGGATCAGCTGAGTCGGTCATAAATGAGCATCACGAAGTTCTTTCGCGTATAGATTCCTCGAGAAGACGAATCTCTGCCCAGAAGCTCGGGGCTGAGAGCCGCATGGCCCCGGCCCCGAATATTATTACCTGCTCGATCCCGTCAGATGTCGCCACGCGTACGCGGTATTTCTTGCCATATTCATGGGCGGCCTTCTCGATATACTGGTCGGCTGTCTCGGCCTCTTTTGTGTAGATCACGGTGAGTCCGTGCTCATTCAGAATGCGCTCTTTTCCGCCCGCGACACGGTATGCGTCAAAGACAAGGATCATGGTTTCCTGTGAGTAGCCCTGCACATTGGCCAGCACATCCGTCAATGCGTCTCTTGCGGCGGACAGGTTTTCTGCCGCAAGCTTTTTCAGCGTGGGCTCGGCGTAGAGCATGTTGTAGCCGTCTATCAGAAGATAGGATTTTTCGGGCGGCTTTGCGGGGGCGCGGTATTTGGGTTTTGGAGCTTCATATACGCGTTTTCGGGGGGCGTTGTCCTCTTCGTCATCCCTCCGTCTGATCTTTCCGTATGTCCTTTCAAATATTGCCATCAGCTCATCCTCGGAGGATTGGTGGGCCCTTTCTCTCTCAGCTACCTGAGCGGGTGCTGCGGGTTTTTCTTCTTCCTCTGTTCCCTCCGGCGAAAAAGTAAATGAGCGGACCCCGGGATACGGAACCTCTTCTTCGGCATCGGGACGGCGTTCCGGTTCCGTGTGCATCATGGCTGCAGCTTCATACCACGGTATGATCACACCGGCACCATGGCTGCAGAAAACCGAAGAAACAGGATTTCTGACATCGGAGACAGGATCGTATCCCCTTTCCTGTATAATGTCCTCAGGATTGTGACACGGTCTGTAGCCCGCCGGCGTGACTGTGACAGTTCCCTCACCACCGGTCGATGCTCTGAGTTTCAGTGCATAATCCTTCCATTCCGAGACCGGTGCGGTTCCCGTGAGTAGTGCTGTATCACCATAAAACTCGGGTGGACGGGTATGGCCGCACATTTTTTCTACATCTGTCATGGCCATGCCGACAGCAGTCCCGGGAAGCTCCATCCTGAATTCATACATCGGTTCGAGGAGGATGTTTTCGGCGTTCATCAGTGCATGCCTGACCGCACGGATCGAAGCCTTTCTGAAATCGCCGCCCTCGGTGTGCTTTTCATGGGCTCGTCCGCCGATGAGCGTTATCCTTACATCCGTCAGGTCACTGCCGGTGAGTACTCCTTTGTGCCTTTTGCCCTCGAGATTGGATACGGCGAGTCTCTGCCAGTTTGTGGCCAGAACATCGGTCCTGCAGTCGGTGTCTACGATCACCCCGCTCCCCGGCTCGCCGGGTGAGAGCAGTACATGAACCTCGGCGTAATGCCGCAGGGGTTCGAAGTGTCCTGCACCGCGGACGGAATGCTGTATTGTTTCGCGATAAATGATCTGTCCTTCACCGAAATCCGCATCGAGACCGAGCCTGTCTTTTATGAGCCCGCGCAGGATCTCTATCTGCACCTCTCCCATGATCCGGGCAAAGATCTCCCGCGATTCTTCTACATACTCGAGCCGCAGCATCGGTTCTTCCTCTTCGAGCTCCTTCAGCTGTCTGAAGGCGTGCGATGCGTCTGTTCCATCCGGAAGTATGATCTTTCTGCTGATCACAGGAGTGATAAGCTCGTCTTTGCAGTTTTTTTCTACACCAAGACCCATTCCGGCCTGTGTGCCGTTTATGCCCTGAACAGCGCATATCTGGCCGGCAAACGCTTTTGTGACGTTTTCGTATTTTGCTCCGGAGTAGATGCGGATCCCCGTCACTTTGTCATCAGAGCCGGCATACGGTCTGTCTCTGAGGGCGAGACTTCCGCCGGTTATCTTCATCCAGGAAAAGCGATCCTTTCCTCCTTCTCTTGTTATCTTGTAAATCTTTGCTCCGAACTCCGCGGGATATCTGTGCATCTGCATGAAAGAGTTCATGCCTGAAAGGAGTGCGTCAACTCCTTCCATCCGAAGCGCTGATCCGAAGTATACGGGGAAGAGTTTTCTCTCTTTAATGAGATCTGTGATGTCACTGTCTGTTGCTGTGCCGCCTTCGAGGATCCGGTCTAACAGTTTTTCGTCGGCCATTGCGATCTCTTCCTGTACCTCCGGTTTTTCGATGCCATCTGTGAAGTCGACTGCCATATCGGACAGCACATCTTTTGCGGATGAAACAATGCCGGTCCGGTCTGTCCCCGGCTGATCCATTTTATTGACAAAGATAAAGGTCGGGATCTGATAGTGGTCCAGAAGTCTCCAGAGCAGTTTGGTTCTGCTTCCGACACCTTCCGGGGCACTGATGATGAGGATGGCGTAGTCAAGCACCGAGAGTGCTCTCTCCATCTCGGGAGAAAAATCTGCATGTCCCGGCGTGTCAAGAAGCGTCACCTGCAGATCACCCAAAGTGAATACCGCAGGCTTTGAAAACACTGTGATACCTCTGGCTTTTTCTACATCATTGGTGTCGAGATATGCGTCGCCGTGATCCACGCGGCCGGCGGTTCTGATGGCCCCGGTCTTGTAGAGTATACTTTCGGACAGCGTGGTCTTGCCGGCATCGACGTGGGCGAGAATGCCGATGGTAAGAAAGTGCGATTGTTCAAGGCCTGCGCCTGACAGATCGGATGTGGGTGCAGGATTCATCTCATAAACCCTCTTTGAACTGAAATTTTCTCAGATCAACTTTGCCGTTTTCGACCCTGACTCCCTCCTCAAGAAGGAGCTTTTCCTGGGCGCCCGCTCCGCCAAAAGCGAAGCTTCCGGAGCACTCACCTTTCGCGTTGACTACTCTGTGGCAGGGGATGATCCCCGGCTCCGGATTGTGATGGAGTGCATTGCCCACAGCGCGTGCCATCTTGCTCTCGCCGGCCATCTCAGCGATCTGTGCGTAGGTCGCCACCTTTCCGCGGGGGATCCTTTTCACCGCAGCATAGATCCGCGTTGAGGGGCTGTCGCTTATCAGATCATAACTCTCGGCGATCATCACGCGTATGTCCTCGTCGGGAATGCTGCCGTCGAGGACCACAGTGTTCCAATGCTCCTTATTCTGGTGATATCCGGGCAGTACCGCGTGATAGATCTGCCGCCAGAAGATCGCCCGCATCGGTTCGGCTTTGACGTTCAGATTGATGTGACCGTCTTTTTCATAGGTCCACAGGAATGCTTTTTTGTTTCCGCGGTACCGGACAAGCTGCCAGTTATCATCATGGAACGGCGCCTCCTGATAGCTGTCGGGAAAGGAAAGCGCGTATTGCAGCGCTTCCTCACGTGTTGTGATGGGGCTTTGCATGGTCATATGCTTCTCCTTGGCGGGATGGTGTTTATTGCAATATATTCCTGGTGGATCGTCATGGGGTCTTGCCTGTTCATATGTTTCCATAGTAGTGTGTTTTATGTAGATCGTCATGGGCCTGCCGGTTTCCTTGTCAGGTACAGTATATAGGTATCATTAAAGATGATCTTGCCGCCGGCTTCCTCCACCGCATCGTGAAGTCCCTTGAAGAAGGTCTCACGTATGGCATCCTTTATCATGATATGATCGCAGTGGGTGCCCGAATAGGCAACATATTCCGCAGCGGAAAACTCTCTTTTCCCGTGGAATTCGCGCCTTTCTACCTCCGTGTATCCGTATTCCGGTGCCGCGGTATAGCGGAAACCGCCGTGAGTGTAGGGAATATCGGGCTGATAGTAAGTGTCGTAGAGCTTCTGGATTTTCTGATACAGCGCTTCGTTGTTAGATCTGTATTCTGAGGACGTGAGCATCATTGCCAGCACGCCGCCTGGCTTCAGCAGGGACAGGGTCTTTCCGAAGGCTGCTTCCTCCGGGATCCACTGTATCGTCGCGGCGGAATAGATAAGATCGAATTTCGCGTCACCGAAATCATGGGTGACGAAATCATCATTGACGATATGGAAATTCGGATGCTCACCATATTTTTCTACCATTTTGAGGTAAAGATGCTCGCCCAGTTCTATCGCGTGGTATTCACAGCCGGTGTTGATGACCGGCTCGCTTGCCTGCCCGGTCCCGGGGCCGAGCTCAAGTACCTTTGCACCCGGTCCTATCCCCGCATAGTCGATGAGGTAATTAAACAGTTCGTTGCTGTATCTGTTACGGTATCTGTCAAACTGATCCGGGATCGTATCAAAAACCTTGCGGAACTCTTGCTGCTCGGCACTGTCGATGATATCCCTTGTCAGCGCCTTTATCTCTCCCTTGTCCGCATAGTGAACGGATCCCGTTGTCGAGATCCTTCCGTTTTTTATGAAGATTGCGCTGCCGTCGGCCATCGCCCAGACCGGATGAATCTCAGATGCGGCGCAGATCATCATATTGCGATCGTGGTCTGAGGTATTCTTGCCGCATGTCTTTTGGTCAGTGGAATTCTTGTTGCTGTTTTCCCGATCTGAAGTATTCCTGTTGTGATTATCCTGTTCTAAGGTATTCTTGTCGCCGGTCTTCTGGTCAGCTTCATTATAGTGTGACAGAACCGTGATGTCGGTAAGCCATAGTCCTTCATATGGAGTCATGGTTTCCCAGATGTCGATCACAGTCTTGCCTGTATTCATGGCGCCCGCACTGACTCCGAGTATCACGGCGCTGCTGTCCCTGATCATATCAGCGAGCTTTTTCTCCCGGATAAGCTTCATCTGTGCTGTTGCGTTGCCGCCCATCAGAAAGATGCATGAGGCTTTTTGGATCAGGTGCTTCGCATCCGCGGATTCTGTCCGGTCATCGATTACGTGGTGCTCATCAAACGGCATGCTTTTTTCTTCAAACATTGCGTGCATGCCGTCAGAATCCGCGTCATTCCGTTCATGATCCTCAGGCCAGGCACTGATAAATACCAGGCTTTTCCGTTCAGGAAGCTCCGCTCGCAACCGTTCTGCGATATCTTCCGAAAAATGATGATCCGGAAATCCGCTGAACAGACCTATCAACTCTTTTCTCATTTTTCCTCCACAGGCTTTCGATCACTGATACGGATGATCCACCTGCCCTCTGTATGCTTCGTTTATGTCGGCGGCTTCATCGGTTTTATGCCGTCTTTCCTGTTTGCTCCATGCTAATCATGCTAGTACGCTGAAGTGAACTAGTCAATATGTGCATGGATCCCTTTTGATACCGGAATCAACCGATCAAGCGGGAGTTGCATCGGGATTTACGGTTTTGTAGTTCTCCGATGCATTTCCGGTTTCGGAAGCCGTCCGATCAAGCGGGAGTTGCATCGGGATATACGGTTTTGTAGTTCTCCGATGCGTTCCCGGTTTCGGAAGCTAGCCAATCAAGCGGGAGTTGCATCGGGATTTGCGGTTTTGTAGTTCTCCGATGCGTTCCCGGTTTCGGAAGCTAGCCGATCAAGCGGGAAATGCATCGGGATGTGCGGGTTTGTGGTTCTCCGATGCGTTCCCGGTTTCGGAAGCTAGCCGATCAAGCGGGAGTTGCATCGGGATTTGCGGTTTTGTAGTTCTCCGATGCATTTCCAACTTCGGAAGCCAACCGATCAAGCGGGAAGTGCATCGGGATTTACGGTTTTGCAGTTCTCCGATGCGTTTCCGGCTTCGGAAGCTAGCCAATCAAGCGTGAAGTGCATCGGGATTTACGGTTTTGTAGTTATCCGATGCATTTTCGGCCTCGGAAGCTAGCCAATCATGCGGGAAGTGCATCGGGATTTACGGTTTTGGCGGTTTTTGATGCATCTCTAGAAGAAATGCCTTATTACAGCTTCGATTTCGTTTGTGCCAAGTGGGCAGGCTGATGTTTCTTCTGTGATTATCAGATTCTTACCAATAATGATACCGTTATTGAGATATGCTTTGATCCGTGATACGGTATGATTTGCATACTCCGGATCGTCCATCATACCGCGATGTTCCCAATAGACTACTTGGCGTTTTTTCAGGTCAAGGATTGTAAAATCCGGATAGAGGACTCGTCCGTTGTGTAATTCTATCGGGTGCTCATATTTATATGGAATACCATGCTTTGCAAGTGCGTTGGCTATGTTTAATTCTGATTTTGATCTTACATGTTCTTTGTGCTCCGTCTCATAACATGGAATATCATCGGAAATCGGCTTGCCAGTATACGGTTGCTCCGTCCATGCTCTTGCATAATCCTCATCTGAAAGATCGATAGGAGTGATATACTCCTTCACTTTTTCTGATTGATCTGAGTACAGTTGCCGCATCCGATCCGTAATGCGATCTGAACACTTAAGTAAATGTGTGAGTATGGATATTTCCTTATTTATCATACCAAGGATTCTTATATCATAAGCTTTTTGTACATATTTTTGAATTAGAGCGTGATTCGATTTGGCGAGGTATTTGCCGCTTTTTTCTGCTGCGTTCAGTCGCAGATAAAAGGATACTCGCTTCTTAGTGTTGACGATATGTATCTTACCTTCAGGTGCGCCATTAATCGCTTTTTCCTTTTCCTTTCTGATCTCTTCCAGCTGTGAGAGCCTCCGTTCGGCCGCTGAATACAGATTTGTTGGTTCAATTATTGTTATTTTGTTCAATTCGTTCTGATTTAGTAATTTGGTGTGTTGTGCCTTTTTCATTTACAACCTCCTTTTTTGAAGTGCATCGAGATTTACGGTTTTGTGGTTCTCCGATGCGTTTCCAACTTCGGAAGCTAGCCGATCAAGCAGGAAGTGCATCGGGATTTACGGTTTTGTGGTTCTCCGATGCGTTTCCAACTTCGGAAGCCAACCGATCAAGCGGGAAGTGCATCGGGATTTACGGTTTTGTGGTTTTTCGATGCGTTCCCGGCCTCGGAAGCTAGCCGATCAAGCAGGAAGTGCATCGGGATTTACGGTTTTGTGGTTTTCCGATGCGTTCCCGGCTTCGGAAGCCAACCGATCAAGCGGGAAGTGCATCGGGATATACGGTTTTGTGGTTCTCCGATGCGTTTCCAACTTCGGAAGCCAACCGATCAAGCGGGAAATGCATCGGGATTTACGGTTTTGTAGTTCTCCGATGCGTTTCCAACTTCGGAAGCTAGCCGATCAAGCGGGAAATGCATCGGGATTTACGGTTTTGTGGTTCTCCGATGCGTTCCCGGCTTCGGAAGCCAACCGATCAAGCGGGAAATGCATCGGGATATACGGTTTTGTCGTTCTCCGATGCGTTTGGGATTTGAAAACCGGCCTGTCTCTGTAACGATTGATGAACATGATATTCCCCAAGATTGTTGTCGCTTTTCAAACATGGCTCAACACATTTTTACGATGACCATAGGATTCGGAACAGAGTCAGAGTCTGAACCCAAGCACGAGCATGAACTTGAGCAAAACTGCAGCAAGTGTGTGAACAATAACAAGCAAGAAGCAATAACAAGCAAGAAGCAATAACAAGCAAGAAACATTAACAAGCAGGAAACAACAACAAGTATGTGAACAATAACAAAGAAGAATCAATGACAAAAATCTGAACAGAGAACTGTTATTCAGACAAAAAAGCATAGTGGAGATTATAATACATCATTCCTGACGGGGATTCAATAGATTTTTTAATTCCTCCCATTGCTTGATAAGACATTCATCCGTATGATATCATCTAAAGGATCTGCGGATCAATACAACAGGCTGAATAACAGCAGACAGAGTGCCATAGCCAACGCATATTTGTGTATGAAACTAAACTGAATGAATCAAAGCCGGAATAATAAAGCCGGAATAACAAAGCCGGAATAATAAAGCCGGAATAATAAAGCCGGAATAATCAAAGCCGAAATAACAAAGCCGGAATATCAAAGCCGGAATAATAAAGCCGGAATATCAAAGCCGGAATATCAAAGCCGGAATAACAAAGCCGGAATAATCAAAACAGGAATAAGCAAAGAGAGGAGCAGTCATGGATCTTAAAACCGCTTACGAACCTTATTTCAAGATGGGCGCGGCAATTTCGCGGTTCAATCTTTACACGCCGGCGCACATGAAACTGCTCCTTTCGCAGTTTAACAGCTTCACCTGC
>JAILGA010000094.1 GCA_024697225.1 Lachnospiraceae bacterium | reverse complement strand
CGATGTCGAAGGCGAACTTGACTTTGTCGCCGGGACGTGCGGTGGTGCGGGGATTGACCCTGGCAGTGACCGGGAAGCCGGCGAGATCGAAGTACAGATAAACCTCGGCGCCCAGAAGCTCGTAGACGTTGATGGTTGCGTCGAATGTGGCCTGAGCCATGGAAACGCGTGCCTCGTCATCATATACGTTCTCGGGACGGATACCGAAGGTGACGGTCTTGCCTGCGAAGCCGCCGTCGATAAGCTTCTTGGACTTTGACGGAGGAAGCTCGATGGCCTGACCCGCAAACTTCAGTGCAGCCTGGTCGCCGTTCACTGCGACTTCCGCATCGAGGAAGTTCATCTGAGGGGATCCCATGAATCCTGCAACAAACAGGTTCTGAGGCTTGTCATACAGATTCTGAGGTGTGTCGACCTGCTGGATGACACCGTCCTTCATAACAACGATCCTGGTACCGAGCGTCATAGCCTCGGTCTGGTCATGCGTGACGTAGATGATGGTGGTGCCCAGTCTCTGGTGCAGCTTTGCGATCTCGGTTCTCATCTGAACACGGAGCTTTGCATCCAGGTTGGACAGAGGCTCGTCCATCAGGAAGACCTTGGGGTTACGCACGATAGCACGTCCCATGGCAACACGCTGTCTCTGACCGCCGGACAGAGCCTTCGGCTTTCTGTCGAGGAGCTGTGTCAGGTCGAGGATCTTGGCTGCGTCCTTGACCATCTTGTCGATATCCTGCTTGGGAACCTTGCGGAGCTTAAGTCCGAAAGCCATGTTGTCGTAAACGGACATGTGCGGATACAGAGCGTAGTTCTGGAAGACCATGGCGATATCGCGATCCTTGGGCTCGACATCGTTCACAACCCTGTCGCCGATCTTCAGTGTGCCGCCGGAGATGTCCTCCAGACCTGCGATCATTCTCAGCGTCGTGGATTTTCCGCATCCGGAAGGTCCGACGAAGATGATGAACTCTTTGTCCTGGATCTCGAGATTGAAGCTCTTAACAGCCTCAAAACCGTTGGGATATACCTTGGTAATGTTTTCGGGTGATAGACTTGCCATGTTTTCCCTCCTCAAGGTGAAAAATGTCTATGGTTACAAAATACAAATGATATTCTACCCGTCTCTTTCCGGTTTGACTATTGACATATTACACAAAATTTTGCGGTTCTTTTGTGCATATTTACCATACGGTTGTTTATCCGTCTGACAGAAAACGAAAGAGGCGGGCTTGTACGCCCGCCTCTTTTGCCGTGATCTTCATGGGCTGATCAGTAATTTCCTCCGAAGAACGGGAAGCTGAAGGGGAAGCCGAAGCCATTATCCCCGCCGTAATAGTAGTAGTCGCCATCATCGTCATCGTCATCGTTGTCATCATAATCGTCTTCGTAATCATCATCGTCATCGCCGTGGAACTGTCCCTGTCCGGGATTTGCGGGAGCCTGCTTCTCTGTCGAATCGCCGATACCTGCGGCTTTGGAATCCGAGAGGGTGACATCCACATCGACCTCTGCATAGCGGTTATCGATCCTTCTGAGTATCGTGAGTGTTACCTTGTCTCCCGCGCGGCAGTATTTCAATTTGTTCTGGAGAGACTCCATGGTCTTGATATTCTCGCCGTTCAGACGGATGATGATGTCGTCTTCCTGCAGTCCTGCAGCATCGGCGCCGCTTCCATCCTTTACATCACGGATGCGCACACCCTCGATGCCGGTATATTCATAAGGCACTGTCGCGCCTGTTATGCCCAGATAGCCTCTCTCTTCGTCGCTGATCACTTCTCTGTTCATCATCTCGTCGATGATCGGCTGTGCCTTCGAAATAGGGATCGCATAACCCATGCCTTCCACATCCGTATCGGCAAACTTGTTTGAATTGATACCGATCAGCTCTCCGGCCGAGTTGAGCAGAGCGCCGCCTGAATTACCGGGGTTGATGGCGGCATCAGTCTGGATGAAGGTTCCTTTTGTATTGTCGGAGAGTGTGATCTCCCTGTTTAGAGCGCTGACGACACCTGTTGTGACCGACTGTCCCTGACCAAGTGCATTTCCTATTGCGATCACGGGCTCACCGAGAAGCAGTGCGTCGGAATCGCCGAGTGTCGCGATGACGATCTCTTTCATGGTAGAATCCTTGATATCCGAAAGAGCTACGGTGATCACTGCCAGATCCATTTCGGGATCCGTGTCCCTGACTTTTGCATCGGCTTTTTCGTTGTCAACAAACTGTACGCTCAGGCTGTCGGCGTCCTCGATCACGTGATAATTGGTCGCGATCAGAAGCTCTGTGTCACTTTTGCCTACGATGATACCGGAACCCGAACCTGTCTCCTGCTGTGTGAAGCGCTGGCCGAAATAATTGATGGTCTGGGTGAAGTTGTTGTCGATGGCGACAATTGCCGGCATGCATGACGCGACTACCTGCGTTACATCCGTAACGACCACGGGAGCGGGAGCGGTGATCGTGGTGACCTTCTGCGTCGTTCCGTCAGAGGCATTGCTTCCTGCCGCGGGTATCTGCTCCGGAGTCTTCTCTTCATTTTTGGTGTTGTCGCTGTTCTCCTCGGTTTTTGCAACGGAGCCCTGTTCTGAGGAGCTCTGTTCATTCTGGGAGATCTCCTGTTTCTGACCGTTTCCGGCGAGCGGTATGTGCTGCGCAACCTGGTAGAGACCGGCGATTATCAGTGTGATGGATGCCGCGATCGCAACGCCGATAGCGATCTTTTTGCCGACCCCTTTCTTCTTTTTTGTTTCCACAGGCTGAGCGAACGAAGCCTGGTCAAAACGGTGATCGGTGTATGTGTAGTTGGCACCGCGGTACTGGTTTGCTCCCGGAGTCTGCTGATTATAACGATTGGCATAGGGATTTTCCCATGCGTTCTGCTGTCCGTAGCCGTTGTTTGCGCTGCCCGCGGGCTGGCCATAGCCGGTTCCCGGATTTGTTGCCTGGCCATAGCCGGCGCCTGCGTTATTATTCTGGGTGTAGGCTGTTCCGGCAGCGCCCTGCTGATAGTAACCGTTGCCAGCTGTCCGGCTGTTGTAACTCTGACCGGTGAGATCTGTCCTGTAATAATTCTGGGTACCTGTCTCTGCCGGACGCGATTCGACGATCTGATCCTTCGTCACGGTCTCATTGTCTTCGGGCACGATCCCCGTACCGTTTGCATCTGTATTGTTTGTGTTGCTGTCGTTTGTGTTATATCCGTCGTTTTCCAACATGGCGTTACCTCCTTCTCTTAACGGACCGCTTCATTTATTCCGCACGGCCCGGGATATACTGTCTTCGTTCTGACATACGCCATCTTAAATGTAAATTGTGTTCAAATTGTGACGTGTCAGTGATCTAAATGTGTTTTTTTTCAGGATCGACATTTTTAACCTGCATCAATAATGAAAAAAGTATGAACAGGCTGTTTGCCATTGACTCGCGCGGGAAAGTAACGTATGATTTATGCACAAGCGTTGCTGTTCGCAGACCTCACACATCCGGGAAATCCCGCGGGGAGCAGCGGGATTTCCCGGATGTGTGAGGTTCCTGCTTCGCAGGATCATCTGAGAAAAAACGACAGATGCCTGCAAGCAAGCTTGCGCATCTGTCGCTTTTCTCAGATGCCTGCGAATAGCAACGCTTGAACTCATATTCAGAGTGGTGGAGGTACATAGGACCTGTGAAGCCACGGCAACCCCGGGAGGACGATATCCTACGGAAGGTGCCAACCTGAGCGCAGCGCGAGCAATATGAGGATTTGTTTAAAGTCAAGTCCCTCTGCGTCAGGCAGAGGGACTTTTTTTGAGATGACAGGGATCCAGTCGCGCGGGATCGCAGTCAGGAGCCTGAAAGGAGGCAAAAAAATGGACAAGTACATCTTTACATCAGAGTCGGTCACTGAGGGGCATCCCGACAAGATCTGTGACAACATCTCCGACGCGATACTCGATGCGTGCATGGAGCAGGATCCCATGAGCCGTGTCGCCTGTGAGACGGCGGCCTGCACGGGCTTCGTGCTCATCACCGGAGAGATAACGACCAAGGCAAATGTGGATTACGCGGGTATAGCGAGAAAGACCATTGTGGATATCGGCTATGACAGCTCTGAGAAGGGCTTTGACGGAAACACCTGCGCGGTGCTCGTCGCGCTCGATCGGCAGTCCGCTGATATAGCCATGGGCGTGGATAAAGCTCTTGAGGCAAGGGAGAACCAGATGACGGATGAGCAGCTCGATGCCATCGGTGCCGGCGACCAGGGCATGATGTTCGGCTATGCGACCAACGAAACAGAAACGCTCATGCCCTATGCCATAGACCTGGCACACAAGCTCACGAGAAAGCTGACCGAGGTCAGAAAGAACGGCACGCTGCCCTATCTTCGCGCTGACGGAAAGAGCCAGGTTTCCGTTGAATACGACGAGAACGGGAAGCCCCTGCGCCTCGAGGCGATCGTTATTTCCACGCAGCATGATGAAAAGGTGACGCAGGAGCAGATCCATACCGATATCAGAAAGTATGTCATCGATGAAGTCGTTGATAAGAGCATGGTCGATGACGCGACCAGGATCTACATCAATCCCACAGGACGTTTCGTTATCGGCGGACCCCAGGGTGATGCCGGTCTCACGGGACGCAAGATCATCGTCGATACCTACGGCGGAGCAGCCCGTCACGGCGGCGGTGCCTTTTCCGGAAAGGACTGCACCAAGGTCGACAGAAGCGGTGCCTACGCCGCGCGCTATGTGGCAAAGAATATCGTGGCAGCCGGACTGGCCGACAGATGCGAGATACAGCTCTCCTACGCCATAGGTGTGGCGCAGCCCACATCCGTGCTCGTGGACACCTTTGGGACCGGAAAGGTCTCCAACGAAAAGCTTGTTGAGGCTGTCAGGAAGACCTTTGACCTGCGCCCTGCGGGCATAATAAAGATGCTTGATCTGCGCAGACCCATCTACAAGCAGACAGCGGCATACGGGCACTTCGGCAGGAACGATCTTGATCTACCCTGGGAGAAGACCGATAAGGCCCAGGCACTGAAGGATTTAGTCTGAGTGAGACCGGACGGATCTGTAGTTGAAGTGTGGCGTTAAGGAGTGACACCGGCTATATGAGTGACAGGATATTCGGAATATACGGCGCGAGCGGCCTCGGCAGAGAGGTCAGGGAGCTCGCCCGCATAATCGATAAAAGAGAGGGCGGCAGATGGGAAGACTTCATCTTCATCGATGACGGAGATGTACCCGAAGAAGTGAGCGGCGTACGGGTCTATAAGTATGATGCGGCAAAGGAGGCCTTCGGCGGCAGGCTTGAAGTCATCGTTGCGATAGGCGAGCCGTCTATCCGCGAGAAGCTATATGGTAAGCTCTCAGCTGACGGCATAGGTTCGCCGACCCTGATACATCCGGATGTATATATCCCCGAGAGCACTAAAGTGGGGAAGGGCGTTGTGATACAGCCGGGCTGCTTCATTTCCTGCAACCTCACGATAGATGACTACGTGTTCATGCAGCCGCATGCCAATACAGGCCATGATGATCATCTGATGGAGGGTTGCATGGTCTCCGCGTTCGGAAATATCGGAGGCCTTGTCACCCTGGGTAAATATTCATACATTGGCATGAGTGCAGCCGTGAAAGAATGTGTTACAATAGGAGATGATTCGGTGGTAGGCATGGGCTCGGTGGTATATAAGGACGTGCCGGATGGCGTGATGGTTCTGGGCAATCCCGCAAGACCCATAAGCAGCACCGGGGATAAAAGGGTGTTCGGCGGAAGTCACTGATTTTTGTATGAATTAAACAGAGACGCCCATATTGACTCTTTGAGAGATGACAGAATAACGCATTGAAAAAGATAATAATATATTGAATGAGAAATAATATCAGGTATGAGTGACGAAGAAAAAAACACTAATGATGAAAAAGAGGTCCTGAATTTCAACGAGGTCGAGCCCGGTGAATATGAAGGAAACGACATCAAAAAAACGTCGGGAGAAAGTACGGAGATGACGGCCTCAGACGGGAAAAATGACGGTTCGGATGGCAGCGGTGATACCGGCGGGTCCGGAAGTAACAGCTCCGGCGGAAGCGGATACGAGGAGATCTGCTTTGTGTGCAGGCGCCCCGAATCCAAGGCCGGCAAGATGTTCCGCCTCCCCAATAAGATCAGCATCTGTGAGGACTGTATGCAGCGCCTCATGGATCAGGCCGCGCAGTTTGACTACAACGGGCTGCTCAACAATCCGGATCTGCTCAAGGAACTCAACAGGCACGGCATGCCCAATATCAGCTTTGTCAATATGGGAGACATCGCGAGCGGCATACCCAATTCGCAGAGAATAAAGAAGCGCAAGGAGAAGAAGGAGGGCGAGAAGCCTGTATTTGACATAAAGAAGCTTCCTGCGCCGCACAAGATAAAGGCCCAGCTCGATGATTACGTGATCGGACAGGAGCATGCCAAAAAGGTGATCTCCGTCGCTGTCTACAACCATTACAAGAGGATCGGCTGCGATACCTCGGACGGCATAGAGATCGACAAGTCAAACATCCTGATGATAGGCCCCACGGGCTCCGGTAAGACTTATCTCGTGAAGACGCTGGCAAAGCTTCTGGATGTGCCTCTTGCCATTGCGGATGCCACAAGTCTTACCGAGGCCGGGTATATCGGCGATGACATCGAAAGCTGCGTATCAAAGCTCCTTGCGGCCGCAGACAATGATATCGACAGGACCGAGCAGGGCATCATCTTTATCGATGAGATCGACAAGATCGCGCGCAAAAAGGATGTCCACAGCAGGGATGTCAGCGGCGAATCCGTGCAGCAGGGACTTTTGAAAATGCTTGAGGGTTCGGAGGTGGAGGTGCCCGTGGGAGCGGGTTCCAAGAACATGATGGTACCCCTCGCCAAGGTGAACACCAAAAACATTCTGTTTATCTGCGGCGGGGCGTTCCCGGATCTGGATGAGATCATAAAGAACCGTCTGAAAAAGCAGACCTCCATCGGATTTGCGGCCGATCTCAAGGACAAGTATGATAAGGATAAGAACCTGCAGAAGCAGGTTAAGGTTGAGGACCTGAAGAAATACGGACTCATACCCGAATTTCTAGGGAGGCTGCCGGTCATATGTCCCTTTGAATCCCTATCCAGAGATATGCTGGTAGAGATACTCAAGGAGCCCAAGAATGCCATTTTGAAACAGTATCAGAAGCTTTTGCTGCTCGATGAGGTCGATCTGGTCTTTGATGACGGGGCACTGGAAGCCATAGCCGAGAAGGCGATGGAGAGAGAGACCGGTGCAAGGGCGCTCAGAGCCATCGTTGAGGAGTTCATGCTGGATATAATGTACGAGATACCCAAGGATGACAACATCGGACGGGTGACTATAACAAGAGAATACATAGAGGGAACGGGTGCACCTGTGATAGAGGTACGCGCGTGACGACAACATCACGGATAAGGAGGAAAAGATGAATTCAGATGAAGCAAAGGCAATAGCAAATACGGTGATCAACATGACGATGCTAATAGTGATCATAATACTGGCTGTACTGGTCGTCCTGCTGATAATCTCCGGTATCGCCAACAGGACCAGAAGGATTGCCGACAGGAAGGGGCAGTTTATCTGGAAGGACAGAAAACACACGTTCCTGGGTTTGCCCTGGAGTTTTACCGTTTACTCGCTTTCTCCCGAAAGACTCTTTGTTAAAACGGGCTTCTTTACGGCCGTAGAAAATGAGATAAGGCTTTACAGGGTCCTTGACGTGCAGTTCCGCGCGACTCTCGGGCAGAGGATATTGGGACTCGGATCGGTGATCGTAAAGTCATCGGATAAGACGATGAAGACCTTCGTCCTCGAAAGCATTGCTCACGCACGGGATGTCAAAGAACTTCTGTCCGAAAATGTAGAGGCTCAGCGCAAGGCAAACCACGTATCCAACCGCGAGATCATGACGCTGGACGATGAGGATGAAAATGTCGTCGACGATGGCGGCGAACCGGAAATCGAAATGGATGATGAAAACGAGGAGACGTAATGGCTGAAGTCAGGAAGGCAGTAGTCGCACTGGGTCACGAGGCGCTCGGTGTAAACACATCCAAGCAGCAGGAGGCGGTGGGTGCGACCGCACGCGCGCTGGCGGATCTCGCCGGCACGGGACTGCAGCTGACGATAACGCACAGTAACGGACCGCAGGTCAGCATGATCCACAAGGCTATGACGGAGCTCCACAGGCTGAATCCGGATTATACTCCGGCGCCCATGTGTGTCTGCAGTGCCATGAGTCAGGGCTATGTGGGTTACGATCTGCAGAATTCCTTCAAGAGCGCACTGCTTTCAAGGGGCGATGCGGCGGATGTCGCTACGATCCTCACGCAGGTCACCGTGGATCCCTACGACGAGGCCTTTTATGTTCCTACCAAGGCCATAGGGCGTATGATGAGCAAAGAGGAGGCCGACGGCGAGATCAAGAAGGGAAACTTTGTAAAAGAGGTTCCGGGCAGGGGGTATCTGAGGATCGTCGCTGCGCCCAGACCGATACGGATAGTGGAGATCGAAGTGATACGCGCTCTCGCGGACAGAGGGATGCATGTGATAGCCTGCGGCGGAGGCGGGATACCTGTCATAGAGCAGAATCACGTTTTGAAGGGCGCCAGTGCGGTCATAGAAAAGGACGAGATAGCGGGTAAGCTGGCCGCTGATCTGAAGGCGGAGAGTCTCATAATACTGACTTCCGTACCGGCGGTATACTCCGGTTTTCACACTGAAGAGAAGACTCCCATAGAAAAGATGACGCTTGCCCAGGCCATGGACTGCATACGTGCAAATGAATTCGGTGAAACAGATATGCTTCCGAAGATAAAGGCAGCGATAAGCTATCTGAACGCCAACCCCGGCGGAAGCGTTCTTATCACATCCATAGATGCCGTGGCAGATGCCATGCGCGGCAGAGCGGGCACCCGGATCTCTATGTGAGGATCATCTCTTTTCTGTGAGATTTCTGTAGAAAAATGCCTGTGCCGTATACATCTGCGACATGACAAAGAGGGCAGGGATAAACAGCAGAAAGGCGGACAGGAACAGCCAGGGAATATAGCCCAGAATAAGCATGAAGTACCTGAACTTCTGCCCCTTCATGAGTTTAATGCTGGCCAAAAAGATCTCTTTTGCGGATCTGTCCGGGAAGTCGTGCATCAGGAAGAATACCTGGGAGAGATAGAGTTCCACGGCAATCTCCGCCATCGCACCAGCGAGTGCGGCAAGCATACAGATAAACAGAACATCTCTGTTCTGTGATTCCCAGAAGAACAACTGATAAATGTGAAGGGGCAGAGCGGCTGCCGTTGCGGCCAGTGCAAACGGTATCCTGAGTATCGCTGCGCGCTCCGGATGCTCCGTGAAGCCTTTTTTCAGATCTTTGTAGGATACTTCTTTGTCATATGCTATGTTCAGATAGATGTAAGCCTGCCCCGAGACAAGCACTCCGAGCAGCAGATCGGACAGAAAAACCACAATCTCAAAAGCCATCAGGGAAAACATGGAATCCGGGGACATTGCGATATCCAGGATCCAGGACAGGGCAAGAGAGCAGCCGATGACCGTAATGGTAACGGCTATCGTCATTCCGTATTTTCCGTTCAGTTTTTGCAGAGAAAGGAATCTGAGTTCAGAAGAAGTTTTCATCTTTTGGAAATCCTGACACGTCGTATGAAGAGGTCATACGGCCTTGTCGAAATTCATGCCGGGCAGCAGTGCCGCATCCATCTGCTTCCTGCGCTTGGCATAGGAATTCTCCTTTTCATTGGGATAAGCGATCTTGGTGGTGGTGAGACCGCCCGAAACATAAGTCCTTCCGCATTCAGGGCATACCGCGGTCTTTATCTGAACCGAAGCCTGAAGCACCTTGCCCTCGCCCTTGGCCTGCTTCTCATACGCGTTGGCCACGTGTTCCTGCTCGTGAGCGCGCACCCGCGCGCCTGCGGCAGAGGGGTCGATGTGCTGCGCAGTCTGGAAAGAGACATCATTCTCATTGGATCCGTCTTTATATTTGCGTTCTTTACAGGTTTCACATTCGGCCGGTGAAGATTTCTTGCCGGGCATTACCTTTGTGGACTCGCCGGGATTGACGATGGGCTTGGATTCACCTGCTCCCTGCGCACCGCCGACACCGGACATGCCCTGCCACATGCCGTAACCGCCGAAATATCCTCCTGTTATACCGCCTATACTCATCCTTTGCACATCCTTGTGACTTGCGTTTCTGATAATAAATCAGTATAATAATATCATTTCTGTTTGGAAATTGCAACAGATTTGTGACAAAAGGTTATCATCCGGAGGTCGTCATGGAAGAGGATCTGAAGCAGTTACAGGAAGAACTGGAGAGCCTGCTGCAGAACAAGCAGTATTCAGAGCTTCGCGCGCGCATGAAGGACATAAATGCGGCGGATATCGCCGATATTATGGACGACATGGAAAACGAGGATTCCCTGAAGATGTTCCGCATCCTTCCCAAGGATATGGCGGCGGATGTCTTTGCCGACCTTGAGATGGATGACCAGCAGTATATCATCACCTCCCTTTCCGATAAAGAAGCATCCAACATCATCGACAATCTGTACGCCGATGACGCTACGGACCTGCTCGAGGAGATGCCGGCCAATATAGTAAAAAAGATCCTGGCCAGCGCGCATCCGGACACGAGAAAAGATATCAACCACCTTCTGCGCTATCCCGATGATTCCGCCGGAAGCCTGATGACGGTCGAGTTTGTGGACCTTCGGGCCAAGATGACGGTGTCTGAGGCAATAGTAAGGATCCGCCG
>JAILGA010000129.1 GCA_024697225.1 Lachnospiraceae bacterium | reverse complement strand
CCGGGTTGGTTCCCTTTTCGACATCATACCAGGTTCCCCACTCATCGACCGAGAGACCGATCACCTTCTTAGGATCGTATTTATCCATGATCACCTCGTGTCCCCTGAGCAGCTGATCCATGAAATAAGCCTTGGAGAGTGTCAGATAATACCTGGCATCATCATATTCTGTGGCAGCGCCCTTGTTTTCCCACTCACCCGGAACGGTGTAATAATGGAGTGAGAGCAGATCCATGAAGCCGTGCTGATTCTCGGGTACATTGTCAAAACAGACCTTAAGCACCTTTTCCGTCCAGTTGTAATCGGCGGCATTGGCTCCGCAGGCGATCTTCTTTACGGGATGATCCTTGTCATACTGTCTCACATAGGTCTGATAGCGCCTGTATTCATTGGCATAATACTCGGGCGTCATATTCCCGCCGCAGCCCCAGTTCTCATTACCTACTCCGAAGTAGTCAAGTACCCAGGGCTCCTCATGTCCGTTCTTCTTTCTCAGATCGGCCATCGGCGACACACCGTTAAAGGTGATGTACTCCACCCATTCGCTCATCTCCTGGACGGTACCGCTGCCCATATTCCCGTTGACGTAAGGCTTGCAGCCTATCTGCCTGCACAGTTCCATGAACTCGTGTGTGCCGAAGCTGTTATCCTCGGTGACACCGCCCCAATGTGTGTTGACCATCTTTTTGCGGCCGGATTTTTCACCTATGCCGTCCTTCCAGTGATATTCATCGGCAAAGCATCCGCCGGGCCAGCGAAGGACCGGGACCTTTATCTCCTTCAGAGCCTCGACCACATTCTTACGCATTCCGTTCACATTCTCGATCTCTGAATCCTCACCCACGTAGATGCCTTCATAAATGCATCTTCCCAGGTGCTCCGAGAAGTGGCCGTAGATCTCAGGTTCGATCCGCCCGCACTTTTTGTTCTCGTTGATCACAAGCTTTGCCATGTTTCAGTCTCCCTTCTTATTTTTGAAATTGAAATATATGGTATATGCTTCGTTCTCCACCTCATAAAGCGGTCTGAATTCGATATTCTCATACTGTCCGCAGGTGACATAATGATCCTGCTCCCACGGGAAGGTAGAATATGTATGCGTAACTCTCTTTTTCAATATATCCCTCACGTCATCACAGATAAGAGGTGCATCTTTGTCTGTAAGACCTGCGAGAACTATGGGTCCTGATACTATCGCGGCCCTTTCCGGCTCGTCCGAAAGAGGCTCGGCAGCGATCCTGCTGTCAAGAAGCAGTGAGATCCTGTTTTTTCCTTTGGGCAGCTTTATTATGAGCCATCCTTCTTTTATCTGCGCGCCGGTCTCATTGTCAGCGAGTGTTTTGTCGTTGACCGCGACAGTGGGTAGCCCTGCCGACCAGTCGGGAACCCTTAACGCCATATCAAATCCTGCGCCTTTAATTTCAACATCGAAATTCAGTGCCCAGCGTGAGACCGCTCCCTCGCCGCGCTCATCAAAGAATGCCTGATTGCTGTAATTCTTCATACCGGTATCCTGTCTTATCAGGATATCGGTATCCCCGGACTTAAATGTGGCTTCTGATGGGATATACTGTGAGACATAAACGGTCTTATTGCTTTCATCTGTCAGATATATGAGTTCCGGATAAAGTGTCTGTGCCTGAACCATGGTGCCGGTACAGCACCAGAAATCATTTCTTTTGCTTCCCCATTTCTTTTTGCTGCCCGCAAGCATCGGCAGAAAATATGCGGGCATTCCGCTCTGAGCGCTCTGCTGTGCAAGGAATCCGTTGTATACCGCGCGTTCTATATAGTCGGCATATTCTCTTTTTCCTGTCACTCCAAGGAGCCAGGATGCAACTCTGACCATGTTGTAAACGGTGCAGAATTCCTGATCGGTAGAAGAAATAAAGGTTCCCTGCTTCCCCGGCGGGATCCAGAACTCACCGGAATTATTGCCGGTGGTCGCATACATTCCCCTTTCTGTCACAGCTTTTTTCCAGAAGGCTTCTACTCTGTTCAGCCACTTCTCATCGCCCGTAATATCATACATGGCGGCCGCACCATGAGCCAGCGGGATGCTGGCATTGGTGTGGTTGTCTGTCAGCGGATCGCCGCCCTTGTCCAGTATTTCAAAGAGGCTGTTTCCGGCATATCTGTCAGCAAGCTCCATATATCTGCGGTCATCCGTAAGCGCAAAAAGCCTGGCCCATATTTCAAGCATGCCTGCCTGTTCCCCTGCAAATACAGCATTCTGCGTTCCGTGTTCTTCAGCATACTTTGTGACCTTTTCGGTCCAGGACAGATACCAGTCCGCAAGTCCGTCCAGTACGGTTAATGCTTCTTTATTGCCAAGTCTCTCATATACATCGGTGAGTCCCATAAGAAGCTTGTGCATAGTATACTGCGGCGACCAGATATAGCGGTCGGTCATCAGTATGT
This sequence comes from Lachnospiraceae bacterium, assembly GCA_024697225.1. GTDB lineage: Bacteria > Bacillota > Clostridia > Lachnospirales > Lachnospiraceae > Butyrivibrio. The sequence goes on along the minus strand of JAILGA010000129.1, from coordinate 5,853 downwards.
CAAAATACTTCTCCGGTATCGGCGCCACCCATCCATGGCTGCTACCGCCCTCTTCATTGAGCTTCTGGAGCCGCAGAAGTTCCGATACTACGTAATTTACCTTCACTTCCAGTTCCCTGTCACCCTCGCTCTCGACAAGAAGCGCACAGGCGGAGAGCCAGTGTCCGAGGAAGTGGCCTCTTAGCTGACAGGTCGGTGACTCCCAGCCCCAGTGAAGCTTTACGGCAGTCGGATCATTGACGACTTGAACACCCGGCATGATAACCCCCGACTCAAGATAGTAATTCTGAAGAAGACAGGTGGTATCAAGTTCATTAAGATAATCTCGGTTAAGCTTCATCCTGTGTCCGAACAGACCGGACAATACCCTGACTTCTTTTGCTTTTAGAGCTTTATAAGCCATATCCACCTCCTATATCCATTTTTTGCGGGGGCAGCTCCCGTCCTTAAGTGCGGCCCTTACTTCAACATAACATCCGCAGGCGAGACAGGTTGCATTCTCCAGTCTGTCACAGGATCTGCATATCTCCAGTCTCTTTTCTTCTACCTCGGCCTTTGCCCTGTCTTCAGGCTTCAGAACATCAATATACTTCCCAAGTTCCTGACGGTCTTTTTCCGCAAGATCCCTGAGGAGACATCTTTTGCATTTTTTGTCAGAGGAGTTCAATTCTTCTTTGCATTTTTAAGGTATTTCTTTATTCCGCTGAAAGTATCGGGACTGATGATATGTTCAATGCGGCAGGCATCTGTCTCGGCGGTATTTTCGTCAACACCTGCCGTTGTCATCAGAAATTCAGTGAGTGTGGTGTGCTTGTCATATATTTCCTCAGCCATGGCGAGACCCTTTTCGGTGAGCTCCAGCTCGCCGTTTGCCGCCATATTGATGCAGCCATCTTTTTTCAGGATTCCTACCGCACGAGAAATACTGGGTCTTGAATACCCCAGCTCATCAGCGATATCAACAGATCTTACGACACCATTCTTTTTTTTGAGCAGATAGATTGTTTCAAGATAGTCTTCACCGGATTCACGCGTGCGTTTCATGATGATATCCCCCTTATCGGAAACACTGATGGTTAAATGATAAACTATAACTAACTGGATTGCAAGAAAAAAGGAAGCCGGTATTAAATGACTTCCTTTTGGATTTTTAAAAAAATTTACTTGGCATAGTCTGTGACGCGGCTCTCTCTGATAACATTGACCTTTATCTGTCCGGGATAAGTCATCTGAGATTCTATCTGCTTGGAAATATCCCTTGCGAGAAGCACCATGTCATCATCACTGATCTGCTCAGGCACAACCATCACGCGCACTTCTCTTCCAGCCTGAATGGCATAAGACTGTTCAACGCCCTTGAAGCTGCCGGTGATCTCTTCGAGTTCCCTGAGTCTGGTGATATATGTTTCAAGAGTTTCTCTTCTTGCACCGGGTCTTGCTGCCGAAATTGCGTCAGCAGCCTGCACTATGCATGCAATGAGCGACTGCGGCTCGACATCACCGTGATGCGCCTCAATGGCATTGATGACGAGCGGTGTTTCTTTATACTTGCGGGCCACCTCAACGCCGAGCTCAATATGCGAACCTTCCTGCTCATGATCTATCGATTTACCGATATCATGCAGAAGACCTGCGCGCTTTGCAACTCTGACATCCAGTCCCATTTCTCCGGCCATCACGCCGCACAGCTGTGCGACCTCGACAGAATGCTTGAGTACATTCTGGCCAAAGCTCGTTCTGAACTTCATGCGTCCGAGAAGCTTTATCACATCAGGATGAAGTCCGTGTACACCGGCTTCGATCGCGGCATTCTCGCCTGCTTCCTTGATGGTGTTATTAAGCTCCTTCGTGGCCTTTTCCACCATTTCTTCGATCTTGGCGGGATGGATACGGCCGTCAACGATGAGCTTCTCCAATGCAAGTCTCGCTGTCTCCCTGCGGATCGGATCAAATCCGGAGATGACGACGGCTTCGGGTGTATCATCTATGATCAGATCCACGCCGGTCATGGTTTCAAGGGTACGGATATTTCTGCCCTCGCGGCCTATTATCCTGCCCTTCATATCGTCATTGGGAAGCTGCACCACCGAGATAGTGGCCTCCGCAACATTATCGGCCGCAACTCTCTGAATGGACGACACCACAAGTTCTTTTGCTCTCTTCTCGGCTTCTTCTCTGGCCTCATTCTCCAATGTTTTTATGAGGATTGCCGTATCCTTCTTGACATCCTCTCTTACGGATTCAAGCAGGAACTCTTTTGCCTGCTCTGAAGTCAGACCTGAGATCTTTTCCAGTTCCTTTATCCTGATCTCATTGAGCTTTGCAAGCTCATCAGCCTTCTTTGAGAGAGCGCTCTCTCTGTCGCTCAAGGATTGCTCTTTTCGTTCAAGTGCGTCGGAGCGCTTGTCGATGTTCTCCTCTTTCTGCTGAATCCTGCGTTCACTCCGGGATACTTCTGCCCTGCGCTCTCTGATCTCCTTTTCGAGATCATTCTTGGCTTTGATGGATTCCTCCTTGATCTCCAGGAGCGATTCCCTCTTCTTCTCCTCGGTTTCGCGCTTCGTCTCCTTTGCTGCCTCCAAAGCATCATCGATGATCTTTCTCGCACGTCCCTCGGCATCGCCTATCTTGGCGGATGTATTCCTCTTATGCCACTCCTTCGTGGCAAATACTGAGATGATTGCAGAGACGCACGCAGCCGCCAATGCGACTATTACCGTGACTAAAACATTCATTTAGGAGCACCTCCTTGTCCCATATTCAGTTTTCACTGTACGCTATTTACACTTGCATTTGTCTATAAAGCCGCCGTGCATAATATGGTACCGGCGATCACAATCAAACACAATGCATAAATTTTACGCCGAATGGCTGTAACTGTCAAGATGAAAAAACACGTGTTATTGCATCATAGGAATACCCGCGTCTGACAGCCATGGCCATAAACTTCTGCTTATCCTCGTAATCAGCTGTCTTGGGATCAAAGTTCTTTTTGCTCATCAGTTTTCTTATCTGAGCAGTTTCCGGATCCTCTTCATCGTCTCCGGTCTCCTCATAACACCTCTCTATGACAGAGCTTACGATATCTCTGTCAACACCTTTTTCGATGAGTTTTATCTCAAGCTTCCGTCTGGGTTCCGACTCCATTCTGTATCTCACATAGCTCTCGGCGTATCTCTCATCGTCTACATATCCGTAACTTTTTACATATTCAAGTGCCACGACGGTCACTTCTTCGGGATATCCCCCCTCGATCAGCTTCTCTCTAAGCTTTGCCTCAGTGTAATCTCTCTCTTTCAGAAGATTCATTGCTCTTTTCTTCGCTCTCAGTGGAAGAAGATCGTTCATGATCTCATCGATCACAGCATCATCCAGCTCTTCTCCCTCTGAAATGCCGTATTTTCGTAGCTCGGCATCATATAAGACGAAGCGAAGTGCACCGTCTACAGTCACTTCGCTTCGTTTATTGCGTGTCGATCTGATCTCGCGGACAGAGGTCACCGTCATGCCTGAGCCTTACCTCTCTTTTTCGTCTGGGATCCGTCTCCGTCCTCGTCGTTTCCGGAAGGCTTTTCGCTCTGCGCACTGCCGCCGGCTCTCTGTCTCAGAAAATCGTCGATCGGAAGGTCATATTTCTCTCTCACCGCAATCTCTACCTCTGCAAGGACATGCGGATGCTCTTCAAGATAGATCTTAGCATTTTCCCGGCCCTGACCGATCTTATCAGTTCCGTACTGATACCATGCGCCCGACTTGTTTATGATGCCGGCGCCGGCTGCCAGATCAAGCACGTCTCCCGTATAGGAGATGCCCTTTCCGAACATGATATCGAACTCCGCTTCCCTGAAGGGCGGTGCGATCTTGTTCTTGACTACCTTGACCCTTGTCCTGTTGCCTACCGACTCTCCGCTGGTCTTGATCTGTTCGATCCTTCTCACGTCAAGTCTCACGGACGAGTAAAACTTAAGGGCACGGCCGCCTGTAGTTGTCTCGGGATTGCCGAACATGACCCCGACCTTCTCTCTGAGCTGATTTATGAACACAACCGTGCAGTTTGACTTGCTTATCACTGCAGTCAGCTTTCTCAGAGCCTGCGACATCAGTCTCGCCTGAAGTCCGACATGCGAATCACCCATATCGCCGTCGATCTCAGCCTTGGGGACCAGCGCGGCAACAGAGTCAACAACGACTATATCAATAGCTCCGGATCTGACCATTGTTTCCGTTATCTCGAGCGCCTGCTCTCCGGAATCGGGCTGTGAAATATACAGATCATCAATATTTACGCCGATATTCTTGGCATATATGGGATCGAGAGCGTGTTCAGCGTCAATAAAGCCAGCTATACCGCCTCTCTTCTGAACCTCGGCAATCATGTGCAGCGTGACGGTCGTCTTACCGGAGGATTCCGGTCCGTAGATCTCAACTATCCTTCCCTTGGGGATACCGCCCTGCCCAAGAGCGATATCAAGCGAAAGCGAACCGGTAGGTATGGTCTCCACCTTCATCTGATTGGCAGGATCTCCGAGCTTCATGACTGCGCCCTTGCCGAATTCCTTTTCGATCTGTCCTATAGCTGCCTCGAGTGCCTTGAGTTTCTCTTCTCTTTCCATTTCATCTCCTTTTCAGCATCAGCTGTCACTTCATTTCAGTTACAGCGCTTTCTGCGATATGCCGAACATGTGTTCTTGCAATCAGTATAATAGAACACCTGTTCTGTTATGTCAACAGTTATTTTTATTTTTTCGTAAAACCGCCAATGCATACAACGCATATGATATCAGAACAGGACGGCTGCGACAACACTCCTGACTGATGAAAAAAATCCGGAGCTTTTGTGCAACCTGCACAAAAAATCCGGACTAAAGCATCATATTTTTCGTCATTTTGCACAAAACGGTGACTTACTTTTCTCCGGTTTTTACCTGAGACATATCCAGATCTTCTATCATCCCGCCGGAGAGCTTCCATGCATCTATGATCTTTTCGAGTTTCCAGCCTGTTTCGTTTATGAGTTCTTCCGGTGTAACAGGCCTTCGCAGATCATCTGCCAGCTCCTTTGCCCTGTCAGCCACTTCGTTTACACGGTTTACGGCGCGCTGCCCCCTTGCGTCCTCCTGCAGGTTGTCTGCTATCAGGCTTTCCATCGCGTCCATGACAGCATGACTTAAGGTCGTATCGACCTCCGACGCGTCCTCGAGAGCGCCGAGAAGCGAGGCCGCATGAAACAGCGCCACATTTCCCTCGCCTATAAGATCCTCCAGCATCACTCCCTGCTGTAAATACAGGCGCGCGATATCAGGTATTACAGACAGCATGTCCTGCGCATATCTCATCTGGGCGTCAGCATCTCCGGATACGGCAAGCTCCGCAAGCCTTGATTTCTCAATTTCGCCCAGCTTTTCCATTCCCTCAAGCGAAGAGATGTAGTCGGCAAGATAATCCTTTTCATCCTCGCTCAGATAATCATCGTCATCCGCCTTCTCATCGATACTTATCCGGCTTTCCCTGAGGTATTTGAATACCTCCTCCATCCGCGTATCGTCCAGGTCAAAGGCCGAAAAAGCCGCGCGCACACTACCGGAGGATATCACACCTCCGTTCTCTCTCGCCTGCCGCTTTACCTTCGCAAGGGCCTCGCCGAATTCAATTTCCTTATTGTTTGTGGACATGAGTAAATAAATGGTTGTTGCAGTATTCGTAGTTTCCGTTGCACTTTGAGCAGAACCTGAACTCCAGATCGGGATTGTCAAGCTCTGTCTGTCCGCAGACAGCGCATTTATGCTTGGCTAGACCTGTGGGTGGCATAGGGCGTAGGTTGTTCCCGTCCTTGGTTATATCCGGTTTAATATC
>JAILGA010000126.1 GCA_024697225.1 Lachnospiraceae bacterium | reverse complement strand
TGCCGGACACGGATCCCGCCTCATCTATTGACGGGATACGCGGATCGATGCAGAAAAAAGACTCAGGGCAGATCTTCATTCTCATGGGTGACGGATCCGAGAGATCCGCAAAGGAATATGAGGCTTACGGTTACGACGGATTTCTTGAAAAACCGGTTGATCCCAACGCACTGAAGACGATCCTAAAGTCTGAAAATGCAGAGGAGAAGGAACCGGAAGATCCTTTGTATGGTATCAAAGGTCTTGATGTGGCGGCGGGTCTTTCAAACTGCGGCTCCAGGGACAATTATATGAGCGCGCTGAGAATATTCCGTGATACATATGAGGCCAGGGCCAATGAGATAAGAAGCCTCTTCAACTCAGGCGATATAAAAAATTATACGGTAAAGGTCCATGCGTTAAAATCAAGCGCGAGGATCATAGGTGCGGATCTCCTCTCGGAGCTGGCCAGAAAACTGGAGACAGCGGGCAATGAGAGCAATATGGATGAGATCAACAAAGAAACGGGGCATCTTCTTGAAATGTATGACAGGATGGGGATCGCGATAGGCTCCCTGTTCGCTGAAAAAGAAACGGATAAACCTCTTGTCGATGAGACCACGCTGGGAGATGCATATCGTTCAATGAGAGAGTTCGCCGGGCTTATGGATTACGATCTTGTAAAGATGGTTCTTGATTCGGTCACGGATGAATTCAGTCTGAAGAAAGATGATGCGGACAGGTTCAGACGCATCAGGGAAGCGCTTATGAAGCTTGACTGGGACGCTGTATCTTCGGAGGCTGCTGCGCATGAATCCTGAAAAAGCGAGACAGGAAAGAAACGAATATGTGATCTTTGTCCTTACGCTCTCCTACGGAGCCTGTGCCGTCGGTCTCATACTGGAGAACATAATAGTCGGCTGGGAACCATGGGCGATCCCGTTTCTTGTTGCATCGGCCATCTTTGCCTGGTGGATACATCTGACACATCCTTTCACCGAAAAAGGCAGGGTTTACGCGCTGGCATTGGTCTTCTACGCGATCACATTCTATCAGGGAGTACATGAGTCAAGCCTCTTTGATGTGTCGCTCATCATCTGCTTCGTCTTTTTCACGTTTTCACTTGCTGATGTTCTCAGAGTATATGATATCGGAATGGTCGTATATTTCTGCACGATCATTTATCAGATCGCAGTACACCAGGGGTTGGTGATATTCACAAATCCGCTCACTCTCTCCAGAATGCTCCTTCATATACTGATCGTTTTTCTTTCCTCGCGTTTTGCCAAATCAATGATCCATGGAAGGCAGCGGGCTGCGGAAATGGAGGGCAGGGTGATAAAGCAGCTTGCAGACATGAACAGGAGGGCCGACGGATTCATGGCAAATGTATCGCATGAGCTGCGCACTCCTATCAATGCCGTCACCGGTCTCTCTTCCATACTCATGGAAAAGAACAACTGCGACATAAAGTGCGATGAGATGCTGGCTATCAACAGAGCGGGTCACAGGCTGTCCGAACAGGTGGGAGACATACTCGATTATACTGAGATAGACAACGGCAGACTGGTTCTGTCGCACGATATATATGAGATATTTGACATCATAAATGATGTGATCGAAAACCTCAGGGAGTCCGAGAGAAAAGAAAATGTGGAACTGGTCATTGATGTGGATGCCTCGGTTCCTTCCAAACTGGGCGGTGACGCAAGAAGGATAGCCAAGATACTCTGGCATCTGACCGACAACGCATACAAATTCACTCAAACCGGCGGTATCTATATCAGAGTCACCTCGGACCACAGAGATTACGGGGTTAACCTCAACATAGAGGTGGACGACACCGGAGTCGGTATCCCGAAAGAAGAACAGCACAGGATAACTCTCGGGCATTATCAGGCGGACACCGGAAAGGCGGCCAGTGCCGGAGGCATGGGACTCGGCCTTGCGATAGTTTTCGGTTTTGCTCATGCCATGGGAGGGTTTGTCACGCTTAGCAGTGCTCCCGGTCAGGGTACAAGCGTCAAGGTTACGATACCTCAGACGGTGGTTGATCAGACGCCATGCATGAGCGTTCCTGATCCCGAGCAATTCTATGTTGTGGTATATCTCGGATCTGAAAAGTACTCTGAACCGATGGTAAGGGATTATATCGAGCAGATGATCTCCCATCTTGTCCGCGGTCTGCACATACCCATAAGAAGGGTGGGTTCCCTTGATGATCTCAAGCATCTTCTTGTCATGACAAAACCCACGCATCTGTTTACGGCACAGGCCGAGTACAATGAGGAGAGGTCATTTTTCAAGGAAATATCGGATGCAACCCAGATCGTCGTACTTGCCGACAGGGAATTTGCGGCCAATCCGGATTCCGGTGTGACCATCCTCAGAAAGCCTATTTATTCATATCCGATTGCGGGTATCATGAATAATACGATCAGTGAAGAGAGCGACATCAACGCCACTGGCGAGAATGTTGAGATCAGTTTCCCGGGACTTTCCGCTCTGGTCGTGGATGACGATGATATGAATCTGGTTGTGGCGAACGGAATATTTACAGGTTACGGCATGAATGTAACGACGGCATCATCCGGTAAAGAATCGATACAGATATACGAGAGCAGGGATTTTGACGTGGTGTTCATGGATCACATGATGCCGGAGATGGACGGAGTGGAGACAGTTTCTCACCTCAATCAGATAAGGCTCTTAAAGAACAGGAATACCAAGTTTGTCGCCCTCACGGCCAATGCGGTCAGCGGAGCAAAGGAGATGTTTCTTGAAAACGGCTTTGACGGCTTTTTACCCAAGCCGATCGTGACCAAGGAGCTTGAGCAGATCCTGATGCGCATTCTTCCCTCCACGATGTTCCGTATAAGAGAGGGTGAAGAGTCGATAACAAAAGAAGGCAGAACACCTGCTGCCGAGGGAAGTGAACTCGGCATTATGAGACTGATGGGAGATCGTGAACTCTATGTCAGACTCAGAGATATTTTTATCGGTGAGATGCAGTTTAATCTGCGTGTATTCAGGTCTGCTTATGCGACGGGTACGATGGAACCGTACAGGATAAGGCTCAGGGCTCTCCGGGACGGATCAAGGCTTATAGGTGAGGAAAAACTCGCGAGACTTGCGGGAAGACTTGAACAGGCGATCGCTTCAGGCGATGATTTCAGGATAAGGAGAGAGCACCAGGATCTGTGCTCATTCTATGAAAACCGCGTGAAAGAACTTACCGCGGCAAAAGAGAAGGAGGTGTCAGATGCGCAAACTGTATAAAAGTCTGATAGCTCCTCTGTATGATCACAGCATAAATCTGCAGGAAAGAATGTTCAGGCTCATGTCGATCCTGGGCCTTTGCGCGCTAATAATAATGAGCGTGCTGTCATTTTTGATAAATGAGAGCACCGGGGATGTACTGACGATCCTCGGAGGCCTGTCTGTTTTTACTGTGATCCTTACAGTTACCCTTAAGTCACACAGGATACAGATGGGGGCATCAGTGATATCGACGATACTGATCTTTATCATGCTGCCTATGGTGTTTTTTGAATCCGGCGGTATGTACGGCGGCACTCCCATGTGGTTTTTGTTTTCCGCTGTATTTGTATGCCTTGTCGTAAGAGGAAAGGCGAGGATAGCTTTCCTTATCGGAGACGGTCTGGTACTTACCGCCTGTTACGCGATCCAGTGGTATAAACCTGTTTGGATCGTGCCCCATACCGCAAAAATGGCCTACACCGATTCGCTGGCATCTACGATAATAGTCGGTCTGTTTATAAGCCTTATGGTTGTATTTGAATCAAAGCTGTATGTCGAGGAGCAGCGGATCGCCGAGGAACAGAGAAAGCAGATAGAGGAGATAAACAGGGCCCAGAACAGATTCTTTTCCAATATGAGCCATGAGATAAGGACGCCTGTCAACACGATAATCGGTCTGAACGAGATCATCATGAGGGAGGCTGTCACAAGCGAAGTTGCGGAGGATGCAAGGAACATACAGGGCGCAGGAAATATGCTGCTTGCTCTGATCAACGATATCCTTGACATGTCCAGGATCGAATCCGGCAAGATGGAGCTGGTGCCTGCCCAGTACAATATCGGTGAGCTTTTGTCCGAGATCACCAGCATGATATGGTCCAGAGCCAAGGATAAGGGACTGGAGTTCAAGGTCGAGGCGGATGAGACCACACCGGCCGGGCTTATCGGCGACGATGTGAGGATCAAGCAGATACTCATAAATCTTTTGAACAATGCAGTGAAATATACGGCGGAGGGTGCGGTGACGCTCACGGTGGAGTGCCGCAGACAGCAGTTTACGGATAACAAAAAGGTCGATATGGTGTTTACCATTGCCGATACCGGCATAGGGATACGAAAGGAATCCCTGCCGATGCTGTTTGATGTATTCAGAAGAGTGGATGAGAGCAAGAACCGCTATATCGAAGGTACCGGGCTCGGGCTTACCATAGTAAAACAGCTTGTTGATCTCATGGGCGGCGAGATAACTGTCGACAGCGTGTACACAAAGGGCTCCACCTTCCGCGTCGTGATCCCGCAGAGGATCGCGGACGAAAAGGAGATCGGAAAGATCACCTTTAAGAGCGGCATGAACACCGGAGCAGGAAATGAGTACAGACAGAGCTTTGAGGCGCCGGGCGCGAGGATACTCATAGTTGATGACAATGATCTTAACGCACAGGTGGCATCGAAGCTCCTTGCACCGTCAAAGATAAAGATAGATACGGCTTCGTCAGGCTCCTTGTGTCTCGAGATGACACAGAACAACAGATATGACCTGATCTATATGGATCATCTGATGCCTGAGCTGGACGGTATCGAGACACTGCAAAGGATGAGAGTTCAGAAGGGCGGTCTCAACAGACAGACACCTGTGGTGGCGCTCACTGCAAATGCTGGTGCTGATAATCAGGCACTGTATAAGAGAAGCGGGTTTGACGGATATATGCTGAAGCCCGTTACAGGTGCGGAACTTGAGGAGACCACACTGGCCTTCCTGTCTCAGGAGCTTGTTAAGATGACGGGCGTTGCCACGGTTAAGGCAGACGACACAAGGATTGTGGACAAGCACATAAGAAAGAGATCCATAGCTGTTTCCGTTGATTCGGATTGTGATCTGCCGCCTGAACTTCTGGCAGCTCACAGGATAAGCGTGATGCCGTATATGATCAGAACAGAAGACGGTCTGTTCGTGGACGGCAGGGATCTGAGCGCATCAGAAGCCGCAGCATATGCCGCAAAGAATCAGGGAAAACCGATCATCCCGATAGCACCGTCGGTCGTGGATTATGAGGCCTTCTTCGCAGAAAGGCTGATAAATGCCGAGCATGTGTTCCATATAAGCACCTCGGCTGGAGGAAGCCAGACACTGAAAAATGCAGGAGAAGCAGCTGCGGCGTTTGACAACGTGACAGTCTTCGACTCCGTGCAGTTCTCGGGCGGGATAGGAATGCTCGCTATATATGCCGCGAGGATCGCCGACAGCGAGAGTCTGACTCCTGCAGCCCTGCTTGAGACAATGACAGGTGTGCGCTCCAGGGTGAGGTCGCTCTTTGTGGCAGAGAATACTCTGCCGTTAATGAAGAACGGGCTGATAAAGCCATCAGTACATTCGATGTGCAGGAGCTTTTTACTAAGACCCGTACTGTCTCCGAGAGAGGGCGGTGTTGCCATAAGCGGCTTTGTGAACGGCCCCAGACAGCAGTATCTCAGGCAGTTCATAACCCGAAGCATCAGAAATGCCGATATTGACAGATCGAGGCTGTTTGTGATATCAACAACGCCGCAGCCGGATGAAAAAGAAAAGATACTGGATCTGATGAAGAAGCATCCTTATGACGATGTGCAGTTTTATAATGCCGGAGCCGTAACTTCGCTCGTATGGGGAATGAATGCTCTGGAGCTGGTATATTTGCTTAAATAGGAGGCCTTATAGACGATGAAAACTGTTACCGTGATCAGCAGGGCTGATACCTTTACTGTTAAGGGGCTGGTCAAAAAACTGGAGGAAGCCGGACTTACGGCTAATTTTTCAGTGCCGGACGTTGCGTTTCTTGAGTATGTGGCCGACGATACGGAGTTGTTCATACTGATAACCGATGAAGGTATTGAGGAGTTCAGCAGATCGCTGGTGTTTCTCAAGGATCAGTGCATAGATACCGAGAAGAGGCTGCTTCTGATCGCAACCAGGATAGAAAAGGAACGCGTTCTGCATGTGTTTCCCGAAAGGTACGTCGTCGAATGGTTTGACAGACCCATGGACATGCCTGCGATAGTCGAGGCGGCAAGAAAATATGTCGATGACGACGAGATAGAGGCAAGAAAAAAGAGTATTCTGATAATAGATGACGATACCACATATATGCTGACGATCAAGGACTGGCTGTCACAGAAATACCGCGTTTTTATGGCGGCCTCCGGACTTCAGGCCATTCAGTGGCTCGCAAAGAATTCGGCGGATCTTATACTGCTTGACTATGAGATGCCTGTGACACCCGGCCCGATGATACTTGAGATGTTAAAGAGTGAGATATCCACCAGCTCCATACCTGTCATGTTCCTGACGGGAAAGGGGGACAAGGAGAGCATAATGCGTGTTCTTTCGCTCAAACCCGCGGATTATCTCCTGAAGTCCATTGACCGCGAGGGCCTGAATAATAAGCTCGAGCTCTATTTTCAGAAGATGAAGAACCTGTAATGGTTGACATTCGGGCTGATATATGTCATTATTATAACAACTGTAATCATTCATCGGACGCGCCGCATATGGTGTTACAGTCCGGGAAAGGATGGGACTTATGAGCGGGATCGGCGGAGTAGGCGCTAACAGATATAATTATAATCAGTATCAGACACAGCGTGATCAGACAAAACACATGAGGAATGCTTCGAGCGGCAAGAAGCTGAATCAGGCTTCGGATGGTGCCGCCGAGATGGCCATAGCCAAAAAGCTCGCCAATACAGCGAAGGGCTTTGAGGTAGGAAGACAGAATCTGCAGGCCGGAAAGTCAGCGCTTTATATTGCCGACGGCGGAATGGACGGCATCCATGATTATCTGCAGAGGATGCGTGAGCTCTCGATCCGTGCCAACAGCGGATTGATGTCGGACGAGGACAAACAGGCGATTCAGGCTGAGACAGACCAGCTCAAGGAAGGCATAAATGATGCCAGCAGACAGGCTCAGTACAATGAGAAATCGCTTCTGACCGAGGACGGCAGTGTGACGCTCGTGACGAACGGTGATCCGGCTACAATGGATGTCAATACGGCAAATATTGACTCCGCGGCTCTGGGCATCAACCAGAATGTGACGGCACTTGACAACTTTGACCTCGATTCGATCGACAAGGCGATGGAGAAGGTTTCGAGCGCCCGCAGCATCTCCGGTGCGCAGACCAACGGCATTGATTATACGATGAATTACAATGCGATCTCCGCTGAGAATCTCACTTCTTCACAGTCTGTACTTGAGGATGCGGACATTGCCGAAGAGATGATCAATGTAAACAAGAATAAGACGCTCACCGCGGCACAGCTCATGATGCAGAAGCGTCAGGAGGAAGACGAACAGGCTAAGAACGCAGCTCTGTTCGCATAAGTATTTTTGAAAGACTGCAACTTAGTGGACGGCATGCAGAGCCAGAGCATGCCGTCTTTCCATGAAAGGGCAAAACTGACAGGGCATGGATGACAGGATAATCAAGACCGAGTATTCCGAGGTAATGCAGAAAAACTTCATCGATTATGCGATGAGTGTCATAGTGGCCAGGGCGCTCCCGGATGTGCGCGACGGACTTAAACCTGTGCAGAGACGCACGCTTTACGACATGTGGGAGCTGGGGCTCAGGTATGACAGACCCTACAGAAAGAGTGCCAGGATCGTGGGCGATACGATGGGTAAATACCATCCCCACGGAGACAGTTCGATTTATGACTGTCTCGTTGTCATGGCTCAGGATTTCAAGCGCATGGTCCCTCTTGTGGACGGTCACGGAAACTTCGGGAACATCGAAGGCGACGGCGCTGCTGCCATGCGCTACACCGAAGCCAGGCTTTCCAGACTGGCGCAGGAAAACTTCCTTGCGGATCTCGACAAGGATGTAGTGGATTTCATTCCCAATTTTGACGAGACAGAGAGAGAACCTGCTGTTCTTCCGGTAAAGATCCCTCATTTTCTGGTAAACGGTTCCGAGGGTATTGCCGTCGGTATGGCGACAAATACTCCGCCTCACAATCTCGGCGAGATAATTGACGCCGAGATCGCTCTGATGAAGAATCCGATGCTCACAACAGAGCAGCTCATGAAATATGTCAAGGGACCGGATTTTCCTACCGGCGGTATTGTGACCAATGCCGACGACCTGCCGGTGATCTATGAGACGGGAAGCGGAAGGGTCAAGATCCGCGGCAAGGTTGTAACCGAGACAGAAAAGAACGGGCACATTAAGCTTGTTGTCACGGAGATTCCCTATACCATGATAGGAGCAGGCATCGGAAAATTCCTCGAGGATGTCGCCGCGCTCTCCGAAAACAAGCTTACCGGAGATATAATCGATATTTCCAATCAGTCCTCAAAAGAGGGCATAAGAATAGTAATCGAGCTGAAGAAGGATACCGATGTAGAAAACTTCAAGAATCTTCTGTACAAGAAGACCAGACTTGAGGACACCTACGGAGTGAACATGCTTGCGATCTGCAAGGGAAGACCCGAGACCATGGGGCTTAAGCAGATCCTTCAGGAAAGCATAGACTTCCAGTTCGAGACCAACACAAGGAAATACAATACGCTGCTTGAAAAGGAGAAGGAAAAGAAGGAGATCCAGGAGGGCCTTATAAAGGCCTGTAATGTGATAGATCTTGTCATTGAGATACTCCGGGGCAGCAAGGACCGCGCTATGGCAAAAAACTGCCTGGTAAACGGCGTGACCGACGGAATACGCTTCAAGACCAGGGAGAGCGCTGCGATGGCGACTCAGCTTCTGTTCACCGAAAAACAGGCTGATGCAATTCTCGAAATGAGGCTGTATCGCCTGATAGGGCTTGAAATGGAAGCCCTTCTGAAGGATCATGAGACCACGGTGGCCAATATCTACCGCTACGAGGACATACTCACGGACAGGAATTCCATGTCCCTTGTCATACAGCAGGATCTGATGGATGTCAGAAAGGCGTACGGCACAGCCAGAAAGACAGAGATAGACAATATAGCAGAGGCTGTCTATGTAGCTAAAGCGGTTGAGGAGACGGATATCGGCTTTGTTATGGACCGGTTCGGATACGCCAAGACGATAGACGCATCATCGCTCGAAAAGAACAAAGAAGCGCTGGAGAGCGATTTCCGGTTCAGCTTTGTTATGAAGAACACCGGAAAGATCGCTCTGTTCACGGATAAGGGACAGCTTTACACAGTGCGGGCCATGGATCTGCCTGCCGGTAAGCTCAGAGACAAGGGTATACCTGTCGATAATGTGAGCAATTACGACTCCGCTGCTGAGAGGATCATTCTTGCCGCAAGCCAGTCAGATTTAAATCTTCACAGACTGATGTTTGTCACAAAGCTTGCAAACTGCAAAGTAGTAGACGGCGGCGAGTTTGACGTGAGCAAGCGCACCGTGGCCGCAACCAAACTCTCAGACGGGGATGAAGTGGTAGATGTGACCGTTATCAGGGATCAGGCAACTATGATACTGGAGACTGAAAACGGATACTTCCTGAGATTCCCCGTAAGTGAGATACCGGAGAAGAAAAAGAATGCTGTCGGCGTCCGCGGTATGAAGCTTGGAAGGGACGATTTTGTGAGAAATGTATATTATCTTGCAGAAGACGGCATGAAGCTCGCCGATGTTGACGGAACACCGGTGGAGCTGGCGACGCTCAGGATAGCCGGGCGCGACGGAAAGGGCTCCAGGGTGATCAAAAAATGAGAGTGATCGCGGGAGACGTAAGGCGCATGACATTGAAGACTCCGAAGGGAGAGGACACGAGACCTACTCAGGACCGCATCAAGGAGACTCTGTTCAATATCATTCAGAATGAGGTGCCGGGCAGTGTCTTTGTGGATCTCTTTTCCGGAAGCGGCGGCATCGGGATTGAGGCGCTCTCAAGAGGTGCCGCGAGGGCATATTTTGTTGAGAACGGAGCTATCCCTGCTGCCTGCATCGCTGAGAATCTGAATCATACCCATCTGGCTGACAGGGGAGTGATCCTTAGACAGGATGTTGTTCTTGCGTTAAGGAACATACGGGAGAAGGCGGTAGACATAGTCTATATAGATCCGCCTTACGGTGACGATCAGTATCTGAGGACCCTGGTGCAGCTTGGCACAATGAATTATATAACCGATGACACCATGGTGATAGTCGAATGTCCGCTTAAGCTGGATATAGACATCGAAGGAGAGACAGATTTTCAGATAGTAAGGGAAAAGAATTACAAGTCAAACAGGCATCTCTTTCTTGTAAGAAAGGATAAAGAGCATATATGAAGACAGCAGTATATCCCGGCAGCTTTGATCCTGTGACCTTTGGCCATTTAGACATCATAGAGAGAGCCGCAAAGATGTTTGATGTGCTCAATGTCACGGTGATGATAAACCAGGCCAAGACTCCGTTGTTTTTTACGGAGGAGCGTGTTAATATATTGCGGGAGGCCACCGCTCATCTTGACAATGTGATCGTGGACTCATATCATGGCCTTCTGATAGACTATTGCAGGGAGAATGGAATACACATAGCGATCAGGGGACTTCGCGCTATCACCGATTTTGAATATGAACTTCAGATAGCGCAGACGAACAGACTGTTATCCAAGGGCGAGCTTGACACGCTTTTTCTGACTACCGACCTGAAGTATTCTTATCTGAGCAGTTCAACGGTCAGAGAGGTGGCCAGTTACGGCGGAGATATTTCCGAGTGTGTACCTTCATTTGTGGTACCTCTTTTGTATGAGAAATTCAGATCAACATCCGTTTAGCAGTCATTTATAAGGAGGAATGGGGAATGGCTTCTGAAAATTCGTCAACAAGCGCAATCGAGGAGATAATCGGCGAGCTGGAGGTATATATCGACAACTGCAAATACCAGCCGCTCTCCAATACCAAGATCATCGTCAACAAAGAGGAGATAGACGAACTCTTAAGGGAACTGCGCATGAAGGTTCCCGAGGAGGTGAGGCGCTATCAGAAGATCATCGTCAACAAGGAAGCCATCCTTAATGATGCCAGAAACAAGGCGAAGAGCCTGCTCGAAGAGACCGCCGAGCAGTCAAGCGAACTCGTGAGCGAACACGAGATCATGAAACAGGCGTACAATCAGGCGCAGGTCGTTATAGAAGATGCGGCCAAGAGAGCCCAGGGCATAGTGGACGATGCCACGAGACAGGCTAATATGATGAAGCAGTCCGCAGTTCAGTATACGGACAGGCTTTTAAGGGAATTCGAGCAGGTTGTGACGAGAACCATAGGCACTACCGAAAAGAGTTATGAGAGCTTCATGAGAGAACTTGTGAGATATCAGGAGACCGTAAAGAGCAACAGGGAGGATCTCAAGCCTTCACTGTCCGAGACAATACAGGCGGCTCCCGCACAAACGGAGACGGCTGCGGCGCAGGAGGCGCCACAGACAGATGCCGCCGCGGCGGCTGATGAATAACGGGCGGTGAACAGTGTATAAAGGTGACTACGGCTATATCAGATCCCGCAGAAGATCGTCTGTCATAAGGACAGCGGTCATTGCGGGATTTTCATTGGCGATCTTCCTTACCGGCCTCATAATAGTAGGTAATACGAAGAATCTGCTTTCCGTAATAGCGGCTCTCGGCGCAATACCCACGGGACTTTCGGCTGTCAATATGATACTGTTCTTAAAGGCGATGCCGCTTGGCAAAGAGGCCTATGAAAAGATAAAGGCCCATGAGGGCTCGCTTCTTGTGCTGTATGAACTCATAATGACGAGTTATGACAAGAACTGGAATATCGGGGCAGCCTGTGTCCTCGAAAAAAATGCGATATTTTACACCGAGGATAAGAACGCGGATGTGGCGGCCTGCGCCGCGCATATAAAGCAGTATCTCGAGGCACAGGGATATGGAGGACACGTGGTAAAGGTTTATGCACCGGGGGAGCTGGATGCCTTTGTTTCAAGACTTGATCAGCTTGAGAAGCTTCGAGCCACTCTGAAGATAGATCCGAGAGCAATCGAGGATGCCTGGCAGCCCGGGACGACTCAGACGCCCTTCGGCATAATCAGATCCATTTCACTCTGAGGCACATCGTGAGAGAGATCGGGATAGAGGACAGCGGGGAAGGGAAAAGACTTGATTCTTTTCTTACGCATTACCTTTCAGGTGCACCCGAAAGCCTTCTGTACAAACAGCTCAGAAAAAAGAACATAACCTTGAACGGGAAAAGCGCGAAAGGAAACGAGAGGCTTGCAAAGGGCGACAGGATACAGTGCTTCTTTTCCGATGAGACCTTTGAGCGCTTTATGGATCCCAGGCTCGCGGCAAAGGAGCCTGCGCACTGCAGCCGGGAAATGGTTACCCTGAATATAGCCTATGAAGATGAGGCTGTTATGATCGTTGACAAACCCGCCGGATTACTCACGCAGGCCGCAAAGAAAAACGACGATTGTCTGAATGCGAGGGTCGTGTCGCTGCTTATTTCCAGAGGTGAGTTAACTGCGGGTGATACGGTTCTTTTTGCGCCGTCTGCGTGCCACAGGCTTGACCGGAATACCTCGGGGCTTGTGGTCTGTGCAAAGACACGCGCGGGCGCTGATGCCGTATCGGCTCTCTTCCGCGGACGGACGCTCGAGAAATATTACATGGCACCTGTGCACGGAAGGATAGTTGATGAGACAGTAGTCGATGCCCCGCTGTCAAAGGACGCTGACACAAATACCGTGATCGTGGACAGAAACGGCGATCCCGCTGTTACTGTTGTTACTCCCATCCGTTATCTGCCGGATGCGGATGTGACGCTTGTCAGGCTGAAGCCTGTGACCGGCAGATCGCATCAGCTGAGGGTTCATATGGCGCATATTTCGCACCCGATCGTGGGTGACAGAAAATACGGAGGCAGGATAGTTTCCTCCGATGAGGCGAAACACCAGCTCTTATGCTGTTATGAACTTGTTTTTCCGGAGACTGAGGGCGATCTGGCGGGACTGTCGGGAAAAAGGATAACTGTAAGACCGCCGTTTGAGAGCAGGTACAGCTTATGAGCACCTGGAAAACACGCGGACTCAGGGGATCAACCCTTGAGGAAATGGTAAACAGAACCAACGAGCGTTATCTGGAGTTGGGACTTGCTCTGATCCAGAAGATACCCACTCCGATAACTCCGATCGAGATAGACAAGGCATCAAGACATATTACGCTGGCGTACTTTGATCAGAAGAGTACCGTGGACTATATTGGTGCCGTACAGGGGCTGCCTGTGTGCTTTGATGCCAAGGAATGCGCTTCGGAGACTTTTGCCCTGGCAAATGTGCATCCGCATCAGATCACCTTTATGGAAAACTTCGAGGAGCAGGGCGGGATAGCCTTCTTTCTGATATATTATTCGGGAAAGGATGTTTTCTACTATATGCCCCTGAAGGATATGCTTGTATTCTGGAACAGGGGCGAGCAGGGCGGCAGAAAAAGCTTCAGGATAGAAGAGCTTGATGAGCGGTATTTCATAGGGACGGATGAGGACAGGACGATACTGATACCCTATCTGAAAACGATGAACGTATATCTGGAGAGTATGGAAGAGGAATGATCATGAGAGAACTTGCGGCACATACGCCCGAAGGGGTGAGGGATCTGTTCGGTGAAACTCTGAGACTGCAGTCAGAGGCCGAGGAACGGATCGAGAACGTGATGGAGGAATACGGCTACAGGCAGATAAGGACGCCTGCGCTGGAGTATCTGGATGTTTTTGCCGGTGATGAGGCAGGCAATACGGAGTTGTTCAGATACAATGACAGGGACGGAGAGACTCTGGTTCTCAGGCCGGATTTCACGCCGGGAATAGCGAGGATGGCAGTGACGCATTTTCTTGACGGCGCCGATGCAGTGAGGCTTCGATATAGAGGGAATGTGTTCAACAATAAAAGGAGCCTTTCCGGAAAACTCAGGGAGGAGACACAGATCGGTGCCGAACTGTATAATGATGCCTCCGTTCAGGCAGATGCCGAGGTGATCGCTCTTGCCGCAGAATCCTTGAAAACAGCCGGCCTTAAGGATGTCAGGATCTGCGTCGGACATGTGGATTATTTCTTTGGTATATGCGAAGAAATCGGACTTTCCTATGCTGCGGAGAGCGAGCTTTTAGACGCGATATGCGACAGGAATAAGAAGGCATGTGTCAGGTCACTGGAAAAACATGGTGTGAAGGGAAATGCCGCGGACAGAATAGCGGCGCTTGCCGATTATCTGTGCGACAGCTCGGATCTTGATGCGCTGTATAAGAATTGCGTCAATGAGAAATCCAGGAATGCCATAACCAGACTGAAGGCGCTGTCCGATGAACTTGAGAAGAGGGGTGTCCTCGGACAGGTGACATTTGATGTGGGACTTTTAAACAGATACCGCTATTACACAGGTATGGTGTTCAGGGCCTATGCGGATGGCATAGGTGAGCCGGTTGCAAGAGGCGGTAGATACGACGATCTTCTGGAGCGCTTCGGTAAAGCGGCACCCGCTGTAGGATTCATGGCACTTACAGATGATCTTGCCTCAGCGATTACAGCGGAGAAGGACGATTATCTGACTATCGCCCTCGGAAAGGGCAGGCTTGCAAAGAAGACAATGGAGCTTCTTTCGGCCTGCGGTGTATCCTGCCCCGAGATGGAGGATAAGGACACAAGGAAGCTGATCTTTAGGGATGAGAAGACGAAACTTGCCTTCTTTTTGGCAAAAGGTCCGGATGTTCCCACCTATGTTGAATACAAAGCGGCGGATCTCGGAATTGTAGGCGCCGACACAATAATCGAGGAGAACAGAAGAGTCTGCGAGGTGCTCGATCTGGGCTTCGGCAAGTGCAGGATGTGTGTCTGCGGACGCCCCGAAGCCGCAGAGTTTTTGAAGCACAGGGGAATGATACGCGTCGCTACCAAGTATCCGAATATCGCAAAGGATTACTTTTACAACGAGAGAAGACAGACCGCGACACTTATAAAGCTCAACGGGTCCGTTGAACTGGGCCCCATCGTGGGTCTGGCGGACGTCATAGTCGATATTGTGGAGACCGGGTCGACGCTTAGAGAGAACGGGCTTGAAGTCCTCGAGGAGATCATGCCCCTCTCCGCAAGGGTGATAGCCAATCCCGTGAGTATGCAGCTAAAGGCATCCCGTATGAAGGAGCTTCTTGGTATGCTTTCCGCAAAGTGAAAGATAATTGCGCAAATAATGCCTGTGTGCTATAATAGCAAGGTTGTTTTGACACAGGGATCAGGAGGAAGAAAGGATGATAAAGGATTCACTTGATGCCATAAGAAAAAAGGCGCTGGAGCAGATAGCGGCGGTGGAGGATGCGGAAGGTCTCAATGATATCCGCGTTGCCGTTCTCGGAAAGAAGGGAGAACTTACATCGATTCTAAAGAGCATGAAGGATGTGTCACCCGAAGAAAGGCCGGCCATCGGTGCGCTCGTAAACAGTGCCCGCGAAGAGATAGAGCGGGTAATGGACGAGAAGAAAAAGCGCTTTGACCAGGCGGTGATGGATGCCAGATTAAGGGCGGAGGTCATAGATGTCACACTGCCGTCCAAAAGAAGCGTGCTGGGGCACCTGCATCCAAACACCATAGCGCTCGAAGAGGTGGAGCGCATCTTTATAGGAATGGGTTATGAGGTGGTAGAGGGACCCGAGATCGAAAAGGACTACTACAATTTTGAGGCTCTCAATATCCCCGCTGATCACCCGGCTAAGGATGAGCAGGACACCTTCTACATAAACGGGGATCTGCTCTTAAGGACTCAGACTTCATCTGCGCAGGTACACGAGATGGAGAAGGGCAGACTTCCCATAAAGATGATATCGCCCGGAAGAGTGTTCAGGGCGGACGAAGTCGATGCCACCCATTCGCCTTCCTTCCATCAGGTCGAGGGACTGGTGATAGACAAAAACATCACCTTTGCGGACCTCAAGGGTACGCTTGATGATTTTTCCAAAAAGCTCTTCGGTGAGCAGACAAAGACGAAATTCAGACCTCATCATTTCCCGTTTACGGAGCCCTCGGCAGAAATGGATGTCTCGTGCTTCAAGTGCGGCGGTAAGGGCTGCCGTTTCTGCAAGGGATCGGGCTGGATAGAGATCCTCGGCTGCGGTATGGTGCATCCGCATGTGCTCGAAATGAGCGGGATCGACAGCAAAGAATACACGGGTTTTGCATTCGGAGTGGGACTGGAACGTATCGCACTTCTGAAATATGAGATAGATGATATGAGACTGCTGTATGAAAACGACAGCAGATTTCTTGATCAGTTCTGAATCGGAGGTTTCTTATGAACGCTAGTTATTCATGGTTAAAAGCATACGTTCCCGATCTTTCCTGTACGGATCAGGAGCTTTTTGACGCGCTGACTCTCTCGGGCACAAAGGGTGAAACCTGGAGCAGACTTGATAAAAACCTGGAGAAGATAGTCGTCGGACAGGTTAAGGAGATAAAGCCTCATCCCGATGCCAATAAGCTCGTCGTGTGCCAGGTCGATATAGGCAGTGAGACCATACAGATAGTCACGGGTGCAACAAACCTCTTTGAAGGTGCCGTGATCCCTGTGGTTCTTGCAGGTGGTAAGGTTGCGGGCGGACACGACGGCGGACCGCTCCCCGAAAACGGGATACCGATTAAAGCCGGTAAGCTCAGGGGTATAGATTCAAACGGAATGATGTGCTCGATAGAAGAGCTCGGTTGCGACAAGAATCTGTGGCCCGAATCAAATCCGGAAGGTATTCATATTTTCAGCGATCCGCTCCCGGAGATCGGATCCGATGCTCTTGAAGCAATGGGACTCAGGGATGCCCTGTTTGAATTCGAGATAACCTCAAACCGCGTGGACTGCTACAGCATACTGGGGATCGCAAGAGAGGCGGCAGCTACATTTAAGCTCCCCTTTGTCAAACCCGAGGTAAAGTTCACCGAGACCGATGTGAAAACTTCAGATCTCATCAGCGTGGAGGTGAAGGATCCGGATCTGTGCACGCGTTACTGTGCAAGGATCTGCACGGATATCAAGATCGAACAGAGCCCCAAGTGGCTCCGCGACAGACTGCGTTCCTGCGGCATAAGGCCCATAAATAATCTGGTCGATATCACCAACTACGTGATGCTTGAGTATGGTCAGCCCATGCACGCTTTTGATCTGGAGACTGTTTCGGGTAATAAGATCGTCGTGCGCCGCGCCGCAGACGGCGATAAGTTCACGACCCTCGACGGCGAGGAGCGGGTGATGGATCACGATGTGCTCATGATCTGTGACGCGGAAAAGGAAATTGGCATCGCGGGCATCATGGGCGGTGAGAATTCCATGATCACCGATGATGTAAAAACTGTCCTGTTTGAGGCGGCCACCTTTAACGGACCCAATATCAGGAAATCCGCAAAGCGTATCGGACTTAGAACCGATGCTTCAGGCTTCTTTGAGAAGGGACTCGATCCCGCAAACGCGGAGGCTGCGATAAACAGGGCATGCGCACTCGTTGAGGAACTTGGCTGCGGAAAGGTTGCCGCGGGCATGGTGGAGGCCGGCGCGCCGCTGCCTGCTCAAAAGAGGATCAAACTCGAGCCCGAAAGGATAAATGCTCTTATCGGGACATCAATAGACAGGGCTCAGATGATCGAGATCCTAAAGAGGGAAGAAGTTCCCGTTGATGAAGCCACTGACGAAGTCATCGTGCCGAGCTTCAGACAGGATCTGAATGAGATGTGTGATATCGCGGAAGAGATCGCAAGATTCTACGGTTATGACAGGATTCCTGTCACGCTTCCGAAGAACAGCGCGACTGTGGGCGGACTCTCATGGAAACTCCGCGTTGAGAAGGAACTGCGTGAGACTGCGAGATTCCAGGGCTTCTCCCAGGCATTCTGCTATTCCTTTGAGTCACCCAAGGTATTTGACAGACTGCGCATTCCGGAGGGGGATCCGGCAAGAAATGCCATAACGATATCCAATCCTCTGGGAGAGGATTTCTCCATCATGAGAACCCTCTCCGTCAACGGCATTCTCACGGGTCTTGCGCTTAATTTCAACCGCAGGAACAAGGATGTAAGACTCTTTGAGATGGGAAATGTATATATCGCAAAGTCGCTTCCCCTCACTGAGCTTCCCGACGAGCGCATGCAGATGACGCTGGCGTTCTATGGCGGCGGCGATTTCTTTGATATGAAAGGTGTCGTGGAGGAACTGCTTGAGAGTGTTTCGCTCCTCTCCGGATCCGTGATCGACAAACCGGGCGAAGAGGATATGGTGCCTTATCTCCATCCCGGCAGACAGGCAGTGATCTGTATCGGCAAGGAAAAGGCGGGCTTTTTCGGAGAACTCCATCCTGCGGTCGCCGCGGATTACGGCATCAAGACAAGAGCATATCTGGCGGTTCTTGATCTTCCGGTACTGTATGACAAGGCGGGATTTGAGCACAAATATACCGGTATCGCAAAGTTCCCTGCTGTGACAAGGGATATCAGCATGGTGGTGCCTTCCGGCATTCCGGCGGGTGATATCGAAAAGATGATCCGCCAGAGAGGCGGCAAGACGCTCGAGAGCCTCAAACTCTTTGATATCTATGAGGGCGAACAGATAGGCGAAGGCTTTAAGTCAATGGCATACAGCCTGAGCTTCAGAAATAAGGAAAAAACCCTCTCGGACGACGAGGTACAGGGCACCATGAAGAAGATCCTGAACGGACTTTCCGGCATGAATATCGAGCTCAGAAGCTGACATAACAGAATGACATTTGGAGAGGAAAAAACATGAACAGAAGAAATGTGTGGGAAACGTGGAGTGACAAAACAGCCAGAGAGGCCATGAAATTCTGTGACGGATATAAGGCTTTTCTCGATGATGCCAAGACCGAGAGGGAGGCAGTCGATGCCATAATAGCCCGGGCCGAAAAGGCCGGCTTCATAGACATCAGGAGTCTCATCGGCGGTAGAAAAAAGCTCAAAAAGGGCGACAAGGTATATTGCGTCTGGATGAACAAGACGGTAGCCATGTTCCGCATAGGTGACGAACCGATGGAGAATGGCATCAATATCCTCGGCGCACATATAGACAGCCCAAGGACCGATGTCAAGCAGAATCCTCTCTATGAGGATAACGGGATCGCATATCTGGATACCCATTATTACGGCGGTATCAAGAAGTATCAGTATGTCGCGATGCCTCTTGCCATTCACGGCGTCATAGTCAAAAAGGACCAGACCACGGTCTGCCTGAATATCGGCGAGGATCCCGACGATCCGGTATTCTTTATCTCGGATCTGCTGATCCATCTCGCACAGGATCAGATGGAGAAAAAGGCTTCCAAGGTGATAGAGGGTGAGGCACTCGATCTCGTGATCGGCAACAGGCCTCTCATCATCGACAGCGGGAGCGCCCGGGCTAAGGAAAAGAACGCCGCAAGGGCAAAGCTTACCGATGGTCAGAGATATGCGCTGGATGTAGAAAAACTTGAGGGCGAGAACGGCAAAAAGCTTGGCGGAGCCGTCAGAAAGGGCATCCTCGCCATCCTCAAGGATAATTACGGCGTTGAAGAGGATGATTTCATCTCAGCAGAGATAGAAATTGTGCCTGCCGGCAGGGCAAGGGATGCGGGCCTTGACAGATCCATGATACTTGCCTACGGACAGGACGACAGGGTCTGTGCCTATCCCTCGCTGATGGCCATGGTTGACACCGCGGATATCACAAGGACAGCCTGCTGCCTTCTTGTTGACAAGGAGGAGATAGGGAGCGTGGGTGCGACCGGCATGAGATCGCGTTTCTTTGAGAATATGCTCGCAGAGGTGATGAATCTTACGGGGACATACAGCGAACTTGCACTCAGGCGCTGCCTCGCAAATTCCTGCATGCTCTCATCCGACGTCAATGCCGCATACGATCCGCAGTTTGCATCTGCTTTTGAAAAGAAGAACGCATCCTTCCTTGGAGGCGGAATGGCCATATCGAAGTTTACCGGGGCGAGAGGCAAGTCCGGCTCAAATGACGCCAACGCTGAATATCTGGCTCATCTGAGAGAGATATTTGATGAAGCGGGAGTTGTCTATCACACAGCCGAACTTGGAAAGGTCGATGTGGGCGGAGGCGGAACCATCGCATACATCCTTGCGCTCTACGGAATGAACGTTATCGATTCGGGAGTGTCGGTACTCAATATGCACGCGCCATGGGAGGCAACGAGCAAGGCCGATGTTTACGAATCATACAGAGGCTACTGCGCGTTCCTTTCGAAAGCATCTTTGAGGAATATCTGATCCGGCATGTCGCAGGAAGGCTACAGCGTCTCGGATTATTTATACGAGCTGCCGCAGGAGTTGATCGCACAGGATCCGATAGAGGACAGATCAGCTTCCAGACTCCTTGTTATGGACAGGAAGACAGGAGAACTTTCACACCGGATCTTCCGTGACGTGAAGGAGTATCTGAGACCCGGCGATTGTCTGGTGCTGAATGATACGAGGGTCATTCCCGCAAGGCTCATGGGAGTCAGGGAAGGCACCGGCGGAAACGTAGAGATACTGCTGTTAAAGAGACTTGCAGATGAGGCGGCTCCTGATGATGAACACGCGGGAGGTATGAACAGTCTCGTGTGGGAATGCCTTGTGAAACCGGGCAGGAAGTTAAGACCCGGGGCAGATGTGCTATTCGGAGCCGAAACTGCTGATGCCGCACCGCTAAAAGCCCGGATAGTCAGTGTTACTGATGATGGAAACCGCATAGTGAGGTTTTTCTTTGACGGCATATGGGAAGAAGTGCTCGACAGGCTTGGGGAGATGCCTCTTCCGCCGTATATCACCCACAGGCTCCCAAGGGAAAACAGGGACAGATATCAGACCGTATATGCGAAGAATACCGGTTCAGCGGCGGCTCCCACGGCAGGACTGCATTTTACGGATGCTCTTCTTAATGAGATACGCGGGGCCGGGGTCAGAACAGTTTTTGTGACGCTTCATGTGGGACTTGGAACCTTCAGACCGGTCAAGACGGAGAACATCCTGGAACACCACATGCACACTGAGTATTGCGAGATATCCGCTGGAGCCGCCGATGAAATAAATTCAGCCAGAGCCGCGGGCGGCAGGATCATCTGTGTCGGGACCACATCCGTAAGAACTCTTGAGACACTTTCTTCGGATGACGGCAAGGTTAAGAGCGGAAAGGCCGACACGGACATATTCATCTACCCCGGATACCGGTTTAAGGCTGTGGACGGACTTATCACCAATTTTCATCTTCCCGGCTCGACGCTGATAATGCTTGTGTCGGCATTCGCGGGAAGAGAAAATGTGCTTGAGGCATATCGTACGGCCGTTGATGAGAGATACAGGTTTTTCTCATTCGGGGATGCCATGCTTATCATTTAACAGGAGAATCATATGAAGATCGCAGTTGCCGGAACAGGATATGTGGGACTTTCGATGTCGGTACTTCTTTCGCAACATAATGAAGTCACAGCTGTGGATGTGGTACCCGCAAAGGTTGATATGATAAATGACAGAAGATCGCCCATAGTCGACAGGGAGATCGAGGAGTACCTCTCAAACCACGAACTGAACCTCAGGGCTACGACTGACGGTGCTTCGGCGTACAAAGACGCTGATTTTGTGATCATATCCACACCGACCAATTATGATGAAAAGAAGAATTACTTTGACACGTCTTCTGTCGAGGCTGTGATAGAACTGGTACGTTCTGTAAATCCCGCCGCTTATCTTGTCATCAAATCCACGATCCCTGTGGGCTTCTGCCGTGAGATGACAGAGAGATTCGGTACGGACAACATACTCTTTTCTCCCGAATTTCTGCGGGAGGGAAGAGCGCTTTATGACAATCTTCACCCCTCAAGGATAATAGTCGGCTACAACAGAAACAGTGAGGCATCAAGAAAGAAGGCTGGGGCTTTTGCAGGACTGCTGATGGAGGGTGCGCTTGATAGTGATGTCCCGGTTCTTTACATGGATACAATGGAGGCAGAGAGCGTGAAGCTTTTTGCCAACACCTATCTGGCGCTTCGAGTGTCGTTCTTTAATGAACTTGACACATATGCCGAGGTCAGGGGGCTGGATACAAAGTCCATAATCAAAGGCGTCTGTCTGGATCCGAGGATCGGTGATCAGTATAACAATCCTTCTTTCGGATACGGCGGCTACTGTCTGCCCAAGGACACAAAGCAGCTTCTGGCCAACTATGATCAGGTTCCGAACAACCTGATCACTGCCATTGTTGACGCAAACCGCACAAGAAAGGATTTCATTGCGGACAGGATAATCGAGAAAAATCCGAAGCTTGTCGGAGTATACCGTCTCACGATGAAAGCCGGGAGTGACAATTTCAGGCAGTCGTCGATACAGGGCGTGATGAAGCGCATAAAGGCAAAGGGCATTGAAGTTGTCGTATATGAGCCGGTGCTCAAAGAGGAATTTTTCTACAATTCGCGTGTGGAAAAAGATCTGAACAGATTCAAGTCCGAGTGCAACCTTATACTGGCCAACAGGATGAGCTCCGAACTTGAAGATGTCGCAGACAAGGTCTACACAAGAGACCTGTTTCGGGAGGACTGAGGACAGCTGCAAATGGCAGGATCGGTGTCAAAGACAATAGCATTCATAGGCTTCGGCCTCATCGGCGGATCGATAGCCAAAGCACTCAGGAAAAAGCATCCGGAGTATCTGCTTTATGCATGGAATCCGCATATTGAAAAGGTGAATACCGCCATCGCGGACGGTGTGCTTAACTATGCGCTCTCTTCGCTGCAGGCTCCCGAGCTGCATGACGCGGATATCGTGCTTTTGTGTGCGCCCGTCGAGTCTAATTGCGAGAATCTGAGGGCAATACTTCCCGTTTTGAATGAAAATGTGATAATAAGCGATATAGGAAGCGTCAAGACCGGGATCCATGAAGAAGCGTCGCGCCTTGGCGTGGAGGACAGATTCGTCGGCGGACATCCGATGGCTGGAAGCGAGCGGACGGGCTATCTCGCTTCCAAGGACTATCTGCTCGAGAATGCCTATTATGTGATAACTTCCTCTGATAAAGCCGATCCCGAAAAGGTTCAGGCGATGGTCGATCTCGCCGGTGATCTGGGCGCCCTGCCCATCAGGATGGATTACAGAGAGCACGACAGGGTGGTCGCCGCAGTTTCACATGTTCCCCACGTGATAGCTGCCTCTCTGGTGCGTCTGGTGAGAGATTCGGACAACCCTGAGCAGATGATGAAAACCATCGCAGCGGGCGGCTTTAAGGATATCACCCGCATCGCGTCATCATCTCCGGAGATGTGGCAACAGATCTGCATGACAAACGCCGGTAATATAACGGAGCTGCTTCAGAAATATATCGACGCGCTCTCCGATATCAAACGGATAATTGACGAGCATTCTTCGGAGGATATAAAGGATTTCTTTTCCGGGGCACGGGAATACAGGGAGTCGTTCATCGACGCCTCGAGCGGCCCGATCAAGCGCAACTATGCGCTCAGTATCGACATCGCCGATGAACCGGGTGTTATAGCCTCAGTTTCCACGATGCTTGCAGTTCACAGTCTGAATATCAAAAATATCGGCATCACTCACAACAGAGAGATTGAACGCGGTGCCCTGAAGATCGAGTTCTGGTCCGGGGAGGACATGGAAGCCGCCAAAAATATACTGGCACTGCACGGGTATGTGATATGTTACTGAAGCGCGACGGTAATAAAGTGATAATTACTCCCGCTTCCGGGGGTGTACACGGGAAGCTTTTTGTACCCGGAGATAAGTCCATATCGCACAGAAGCATAATGATCGGCGCTCTTTCCGAGGGAGAGACTAAGATTTCGGGATTCCTTAAGAGTGCCGACTGTATATCAACAATAAACTGTTTCAAGGCTCTGGGAGTTGATATTGATGAGAATGACGGCGTTATATCTGTCTCGGGGCTCGGTCCGCAGGGACTGAAGAAACCCGGGCACCCGCTCGATGTGGGTAACAGCGGCACAACCATGAGGCTTCTTTCGGGTATACTTGCGGCACAGGATTTTGAATGCGAGATCACCGGTGACGCATCTATCATGAAAAGGCCCATGAAACGCGTTATGGAGCCGCTCTCCGCTATGGGGGCGGACATAGCGAGCCTCGGTGGTGACGGCCTGGCACCGTTAAAGATAAAAGGAAGCATCCTTCATGGAACCGGCTGGGTCAGTAAGGTGGCCTCTGCTCAGGTCAAATCATGTGTCCTTCTTGCCGGACTCTGTTCGGGTGTTCCTGTCTCGGTTACTGAACCTGCGCTCTCGCGGGATCACACCGAAAGGATGCTGAGAGCCTTCGGAGTGGGTGTTGACACGGTGATAAGACCGGATAAAAGCGCGACCGTGAGCATCGGTGCGGGATGCACACTTAAAAGCCCGGGAAATATCGCGGTTCCCGGTGATATCTCGAGTGCCGCATATTTTCTTGCCGCAGGCGCTATGATACCGGGATCGTCGGTCACGGTGGAAAATACCGGGATAAATCCGACGAGAGACGGCATTATAAAAGTACTGGAAATGATCGGCGCTGATCCTGTCTTTGAGAATGCAAAGGAAGACTCTGAGCCATCCGCGGATATAGTGGTGACGCATCCGGGGATTGAAAGGATAAGAGAGCATTATCAAAATGAGATTGTCATCGGAGCACCGCTCATTCCGACGCTCATAGACGAACTGCCGGTGATAGCGGCGATGGCCTGTGTGATGCCTGGAAGAACAATCATAAAAGACGCGCGGGAACTCAGGGTCAAGGAGAGCGACAGAATTGAGGCGATGACCGCGGAGCTCTCAAAGATGGGTGCTCGCATACAGGGAACACCTGACGGCTTTATCATAGACGGTGTAGAAAAACTTCACGGTGCAGCCGTGGATTCGCACTCGGATCACAGGGTTGCCATGAGCCTTGCCACAGCTGCGCTGTGCGCTGAAGGAGAGACCGTGATCGACGGTGCGGATTGCGTGGATATAAGTTATCCGGCTTTTTTCGAAGATCTTCAAAAGCTTATCTGATTTTTCAATAATTCCTTGTATATTTCCGGCTGATCTGATAAAATTTATGCAGTTTCCTGTCCTTCCGGCAGGGGAAAATACAATTCTCAGATTGGAGGAAAAGATGAACGTTTACACTACCGACAAAATCAGAAACGTGGTGCTTCTGGGACACGGCGGAAGCGGCAAGACGACTCTCACGGAGTCCATGGCCTATCTCGCCGGAGTGACTTCCAGAATGGGTAAGGTCTCCGACGGAAATACCCTGAGCGATTTTGACAAGGAAGAGCAGAAGCGTCAGATCTCGATCAGCACCTCTGTGGTGCCCATTGAGTGGGAGGGGGTAAAGATCAATATCCTTGATACTCCCGGATTCTTTGATTTTATCGGTGAGGTCGAGGAGGCTATAAGCGTCGCTGACGGCGCGATCATCGTCGTATCCGGCAAGGCCGGTGTCGAAGTTGGAACCGTACGTGCCTGGGAGATGTGCGAGAAGTACAATATTCCGAGGATGATCTATGTCTCCGATATGGATATAGATGATGCTTCTTTCAAAAATGTCGTCGAGTCTCTCAAGGAGAAGTACGGCAAGATGCTCGCTCCCTTCAACTTCCCGATCCGCGAGAACGAAAAGTTCGTGGGCTATGTGAACGTCATTCAGGAGAAGGCCTTTAAGTGGGAGGGCAAAGAGGTCAAGGAGATCGCAATGCCCGACTACAGCAAGGACAATCTCTCCGAGTACCGCGATACTCTCATGGAATCCGTCGCCGAGACCAGCGAAGAGTTCATGGACAGATACTTCTCGGGCGAGACCTTCTCTGAGGCGGAGATAAGGGCTGCGCTTCGCGCCAGCGTATGCGACGGCTCAGTCGTTCCCATGGAGATGGGATCAAGCACTCTCTGCCAGGGAGTGTACACGCTTCTCGATGATATCGTGAAGTATATGCCCAGTCCCGAGAATCGCAAGATGAGCGGCATTAATACCAATACCAACGAGATCTTCGAAGCCAACTTCGATTTCTCCAAGCCCAAGACCGCATTTGTCTTCAAGACAATGATGGATCCTTTCATTGGCAAGTACTCACTCATCAAGGTGAGGTCGGGAGTTCTCAAGTCCGATGATGTGATGTATAACACCAACAAGAACCAGGAAGGCAAGATCGGTAAGCTTTATATCCTTCAGGGCAACAAGCCTTCAGAAATTGCCGAACTTCATGCCGGAGATCTCGGTGCTCTGCAGAAGAGTGATGCGTCTACCGGCGATACGCTTTCCACCAAGGCTGTGCCGGTGCAGTATCCCAAGATGGATATTTCCACACCTTATACGGCTATGCGTTATCACGCACAGAATAAGGCGGATATCGACAAGATCGCACAGTCGCTGGCCAAGATGGCAGCCGAAGATCAGACCATCAAGGTGGTGAACGACGGTCTCAACCGTCAGACCCTGATCTACGGTATCGGCGATCTACATCTCGAAGTCATCACGTCGAAGCTGCTCTCTGAATACAAGGTCGGTATCGATCTTACCAAGCCCAAGGTGGCCTTCAGAGAGACCATCCGCAAGAATTCGGATGTTGAATACAAATACAAGAAGCAGACCGGCGGTCACGGCCAGTACGGACATGTCAAGATCCGTTTCTCGCCTTCAGGCAACGATCAGGAACCCTATGAGTTCGAGCAGGAGGTCGTGGGCGGTACCGTTCCCAAGAACTTCTTCCCGGCTGTGGAAAAAGGTATAAATGAATCCTGCCAGAGAGGACCGCTGGCGGCATATCCGGTTGTCGGAGTCAAGGCGGTTCTGTATGACGGATCCTATCACCCGGTTGATTCTTCCGAAATGGCGTTCAAGGTCGCGTCCAGTCAGGCGTTTAAGAAGGGCTTCCTTGAGGCGGGCCCTGTGCTCCTTGAGCCCATAGTAGCACTCAAGGTCACTGTTCCGGACAGTTATACCGGTGATGTTATGGGCGATCTGAATAAGCGCCGCGGTCGTGTGACCGGTATGAATCCTATCGGCGGAGGCAAGCAGACCATTGAAGCCGATGTTCCCGAGATGGAGCTTTACGGCTATTGCACGACTCTCCGTTCGATCACCGGCGGAACCGGCGATTATTCCTATGAGTTTGCTCGCTATGAACAGGCTCCCTCCGATATCCAGGAGAGAGAGGTCACAGCCAGAGCTGCGAAGGTGGCGGAAGCGAGCGCCGAGGACTGATCGGGGAAAGAATAACCCATCATGGCAGTTGACGATAAAAGAACCCGGATGCTTGAAAAGCATCCGGGTTCTATAAAAATTCAGTTCGCACTGATCTTTATAGCGGTCAGCGCGGGGATGATCGCGCTTCTTATAGCTGCTGAGGCGTTTTTTCTACAGCCGTATTACATAAAGAAGAAGGCCGATGCGATAAGACAGGCCTACAGCAGTATCAATCTCGCAGGTACAAAGGGGGATTTTTACCTCGATGATTTTGACCTGGAACTGCAGCGTATCTGTGCCACCTTCAATATTCAGGTACTGATCCTGGATTCCGATTCCCGCATGATCAAGTCAGCTTCCGGTGATTCCGAGCGAATGGCAAGACTTCTCTGGAAGAATATTCTCGGAAATAATGACGGTTCCACAAAGACGCAGATCATTGAAAAGACAGGGAATTATACGCTTCAGACCGAGCAGTATAATGCTTCGGGAACCAAGTTCATGGTCTGCTGGGGGTATCTGGATAACGGGAGCATCTTTATAATCGACAGTGCACTTGACAGCGTGGACGAAACAGCACACATGAGCGTGCGCTTCATAGCCGTTGTCGGATTAATTGCTATAGCAGCAGGTGCCTTGGCCATATTTTTCATTACAGGCAGGATAACGAGACCGATAACGGATCTTTCTGCTTTGTCCGAAGATATGAAAAAACTGGATTTCAGTGTCAGGTATGAGGGCAGGAGCAATAACGAACTGGATCTTCTCGGGGAAAATCTGAATGGCTTATCCGCCGAACTGGAACGTACGATCAGAGAGCTCAAAAACGCCAATAATGAGCTTTTGCGCGATATCGAAAAGAAAGAGAAGATCGATAAGGACAGACGGGAATT
Source organism: Lachnospiraceae bacterium (assembly GCA_024697225.1). GTDB lineage: Bacteria > Bacillota > Clostridia > Lachnospirales > Lachnospiraceae > Butyrivibrio. Next base: position 5,469 of record JAILGA010000126.1, on the reverse strand, counting down.
TATCTCGAATATCTCTCATGAGCTGAAGACACCGATAGCGCTGATTCAGGGCTACGCAGAGGGACTTGGCGAGGGAGTTACCGATGATGAGGAGAGCAGGAAGTATTACTGCGAAGTTATAATGGATGAAGCCGGCAAAATGAACAGCCTTGTTAAGAAGCTGCTCACTCTTTCTCATCTTGAATCCGGTGAGAATGCGGTAAACTTTGACAGATTCGATATCACCGAACTGATAAGCAATTATCTGCGCTCGGCGGCGATACTTCTGGAAAAGAACAGCGCATCCGTAAGAATGGAAGAGCAGCCGCCGACCTATGTATGGGCCGATGAATTCCTGGTCGAGGAGGTCCTCCAGAATTATGTGACAAATGCCATAAACCATCTGAACGATGAAAAGGTCATAGAGATAAGACTCAAAAAAATCGGCGGAAAAGTGCGCGTGTCCGTTTTCAACACCGGGGAACCAATTCCCGAGGAAAGTGTAGCGCTTGTGTGGGAAAAGTTTTACAAGACTGACAGGGCAAGGACCAGAAGCTATGGGGGCAGCGGCATCGGACTATCTATTGTCAGGGCGATCATGGAGGCCATGCACTCGGGATATGGTCTGATCAATTATGAAAATGGCGTAGAATTTTGGTTTGAACTGGAATTATCCGATAATGTGTGATACACTGTTGTGATGTGATGTTAAAAGGCGGGAGTTTTGCTTTTCGTGTGAGTATTACTTCCTGTCATTTATTGTTGTTATATATCAGAAAGGCTCTTGATGAGGGAATATTTCAGGAGAAACAGAATAATGGCCGCGATCCTTTCCGTATTCCTGTGCGGGATGCTTCTTTGCGGCTGCGGAGAGCAGTTTCCAACGCTCACGCAGGAGGAATATGATCTGATAGTCGACTATTCGGCGGGAGTGCTGGCAAAATACAGCACTAACTGCGGCGACAAACTGACGCGCGTGCCTCCGCAGGATGAAACAGCGGACGAACAGACTGAAGAACCGGCTGAAGAAAAGCCTGAGGATAAAAAGCCGGAGAAGCCTGCTGCACCCGCGAAAAATGAAACCCCGGATCCTGCCGAAGAGGATGCCGGTGATGGAAAGCCAACCGGTGATGCGGATGCACCTGAGGAATCCGGAAACGGTGAGCCGGCGCAGGAGAGTGGAGAAGAGCCTGTAAGCGAAGGTAATGATGAGGGAATCCCGGAAATGGATGGGGATGATCTCTTCCAAAGACTGCAGGACGGCATAAAGATAGATTATAACGGCTATTATGTGCTTAACAAGTATCCCGATAATGTGACTGGAAGCGGGACGGCATTGAGGGCGGAGCCGGGGAATAAGCTGCTCATACTTTCCTTTGACCTGACAAATACTAAGGGTGAATCCGTGAATGCCGATATTTTAGCTGCAGATCCCACATTTACGCTTATGATCGACTCGCAGCCTGTCAGCATGAACCTTGTCACTCTGCTGGACAATGAACTTAGCACTTATTCGGCTACGCTTGAATCCGGTGAGACGAGGGGCGTTGTGCTGTGCTTTAATATCACCGAGGAACAGGCCGGGCAGCTTGAAACCGTCGTACTCAGGATAAACTGCCGCGGCGAAGAACAGATAGTAAGATTGCAATAAAACAGGAACAGGGGTCACCGGACAACAGATGGATTATTTTTCTCAAAATTTCAGAGAGTTTATCGAACTTCTTTCAGTCGAGGACGCGACTCCCAGGATCATTACCAAGGCGCTGTCGGTCATTGCGGATGATCTGGGGATAGGAAAATGCACGCTTGACATCAACATTCCGCCCTGCAGAGAGAGTCCCAAAGGAGAGCAGTCATTTAAGGTCATATATGAGTTTGGAGGAGGATTCGCTGACAGCAACCGTTATATCTACAGGACAGAAACCAGCAATAACGGCGTTATCTCATATACTTTTTTTACGAGAGGCGAAACCGACTGGATTGATGAAGATAAGCAGAATCTTGATCTCATTGCATGGATCATGGCTTTGCACAGCGCCAGATTCCAGCTGCTGAACATCGCACAGCGTGCATCAATGACGCAGTATCAGACCGGACTGCCCAACAGCGGCGGATATCTTATGGCTGTGGGACGGATCTTTGCCATGGGAAACGCGGCTCAATACGACGCGTATTGCTTTAATATCAAAGGCATGGGGCTTTTCAACATAAAGTTCGGACAGTTTGAAGGCGGCGAGATAATAAAGCGTTACGCCAGGTTACTCATGTCCAAAGTGCAGGAAGATGAAGTTCTGGGGCATCTCGGCGGAGATAACTTTGTAGCGTTCATAAAAAAAGAGAACGCCGGTTTATTTGAAGAACTGCTGTCAGGTGCTGAAACATGGGCTATGCGACGCGATGAGAGGATACCCATAACGATCAGCTGTATGGCGGGTGTCATGAGGGTTGATGAGCGTACGGACGGGCCATGGATGGTGATGAACGGTCCGATGGTCGCATATCAGAATGCCAAACAATCACAGGCATCTCTTGTTGTTCTGACTCCGGATATGCTCAAAAGAGCCAGCCGTGTTCAGGAAGTTGAGAATGCTTTTCGCAATGCTTTGAAGGCGGAGCAGTTTGTGCCGTATTTCCAGCCCAAGGTAAATATGCTTACAGGGGAGATCGTAGGTGCGGAAGTGCTTTCTCGCTGGGTTGTGGACGGCAGGGTGATCCCGCCGGCGGAGTATATACCTATTCTTGAGAAAACAGGAGAGATCGTCGAACTTGACATATATATGCTCAGTGTGGCCTGCAGAGAGATGAAGAGATGGAAGGATAACGGCGGGGGCAATATACCTTTGTCGGTAAATATCTCGCGCAGAGATCTTGATGTGCCGGATCTGGCTGCGAAAATACTTTCACTGTATGATGAACATGGAGTCGATCACGGAGATATAATCATAGAGGTGACTGAGACCGAGAATGCCAGAGAAAGTTCCATTATGATGGCCTTTCTGAATGAGCTTACGAAAGCGGGAGTGAAGACGTCGATCGATGATTTTGGTACCGGTTATTCATCGCTTTCTTTCCTTAGGGATTTTCCGGTCTGTGAGATCAAGATTGACAGATCGTTCATCAACCATGATACATTAAGAGAAAAGGATAAGACGATAATCGGCAGTATAATCAATATGGCCGTGAGTCTGGGCATCAACGTGATAACCGAGGGCGTTGAAGTGACAGATCAGGTGAACTTTCTACTGGATCTTGACTGTCATCAGGCACAGGGATTTCTGTATGATCAGCCGCTTCCTCTCAGCATATTTGAAGAGAGACTGAAGAGCGGACCGTATAAGATTTGATCCCATCTGTATATTTTTTTATGATATAAACCTTTTGTCTGTTCTTTTGATCATAAATATGCTATAATTTTTTAGTTAATGTGTTTCCTCGTAGACAGTGCTTTATGGCACACAAATGATTAACGGAGGCGGATGCAGATATGGAAAGCAAGATATTACTGGAAAGCGGCTCAAATGAACTCGAGGTACTGGAATTTACTGTTGATGATCACGCTTACGGCATCAATGTAGCCAAGATCAAGGAGATAATTCCCTATGAATCTGTGACTCCGGTTCCCAATGCGCATCCGAGCATAGAGGGTATATTCATGCCAAGAGATGTCATGATCACTGCCATCGACCTGAGGAACTGTCTGCAGCGCGGTGTTTCAGAACCCGGCGGACTTTTTATCATCACTAATTTTAATAAGCTTGATATTGCTTTTCATGTGGATACAGTTGTGGGTATCCACCGTGTGTCATGGGTTGATATAATAAAGCCTAATGCGACTATTTCAAAAGCGGAAGAGAGTATATCAACTGGAATCATCAAGTTCGAGAACAGACTCATCATAATTCTCGACTTTGAGAAGATCGTTTCTGACATCAACCCCAACACGGGTCTTAAGATGGAAGATCTCAAAGAGTTCTCGTCAAGACCCAGAAATCGTATTCCCATCGTTCTTGCCGAGGATTCTCAGCTTTTGAACAAGCTTATAGTTGATTCTCTCGGACAGGCGGGCTACGACAACGTCAAGCATTTTGAAAACGGCAAGCAGGCATATGATTATGTCAAGATGTGCAGAGACAACGGCACGCTTGAAGAAAATGTGAAATGCATCATAACTGATATAGAGATGCCTCTTATGGATGGGCACAGATTTACGAAGCTCATCAAGAATGATGATAAAACCAAAAACATACCCGTTGTCATATTCTCATCGCTGATCAATGAGGAGATGAGAAAGAAGGGTGATGCTCTGGGTGCCAACCGGCAGATGACAAAGCCCGAGATAGGTGATTTGGTAGCGGTCATTGACGGACTGGTGGGCATTACTCCCGGAGACCGTTAATTAAAGTTTGATCAATGAATTCCAACAGCGAGAGTTATCTTGATAATCTGCTTTCCGCCATGATGGGCGGTTCGGGCAGACGTAAGAACAAAGAGAAGAACAAAGAGAAGCCTGCGCAGGCAGCCGCGAGAGGTGCGCAGGCTTCTCTCAATATGTCTGCACCCGCTCTTGAGGGCACTGAAGAGGATTATGATGATCCCAGGGATCTGACGGATATTATCGATTCAGATTACGGTGATACGGATCCCTCATTGGCTGAACTGAGCGATCTGTTGAAAAAGAACGACATGCATATATCTGCAGATGCTGCGGTTGATGAAGCAATTGAGGATTATGATACCATAGCATCGTCTGAAAGTGCACCGACAGTGCGTGAACTCAATCGTTCGATCGATGAAGAAATTGAACCGGAGCCTGAAGAAATATCTGCGCCGGAAATACAACAGGAACCCGTGATGACGGATCCTGTTACTGATGCCGCTTCTGAGACTGAGAATGCAGACATGGAGGCAATTCTGGCCGCATTGAGCAGTGAGTTGTCACCTGCGGAAGATGCAGAAGAACCGGAACCGGAGGTTATACAGGAGCCCGAACCGGAGGTTATACAGGAACCCGAACCTGAGCCTGAGACTGCTTCTGATATAGATCTTGCTGCAATGTTTGCAGCTATGGAAGATATGCCGATACCGGCAGAGGAAATGGAGCCTGAGCCAACTCCGATACCTGAACCTGAGCCGATACCTGAGCCTGAGCCTGAGCCAGTGCCGGCTCCCGAGCCTGCACCTGAGCCGGAACCCGAGCCTGTAGTTGAACCTGCACCGATGCCGGAACCTGAGCCTGTAGTTGAACCTGAACCTGAACCCGAACCGGAGAAGCCTGCAATGCCACAGCTTTCTGACGATCCGAATGCCAAGATGGATCCGGATGATATAGCTGCGCTCTTTGCGGCGAGGGGTGACGGCGGTTCTGCACCTGCTGAAGAGCCGGCTCCCGAACCTGAACCTGCACCGGAGCCGGAACCCGAGCCTGTAGCAGAACCTGAACCCGAACCGGAGAAGCCTGCAATGCCACAGCTTTCTGATGATCCGAATGCC
>JAILGA010000037.1 GCA_024697225.1 Lachnospiraceae bacterium | reverse complement strand
CCGCGGTCACGAGGCGGGCATCCGCGAGGCATCGCTCGATATAGACGGAACGACCGTCAAGGTAGCCATCGCTTCCGGTATGAGGTCGGCAAAGGTGCTGCTCGACGATATCCGCGCAGGCAAGTCCCCTTATCAGTTCATCGAGATCATGGGATGCCCCGGCGGATGTATCAACGGCGGCGGCCAGCCTTACGTAAGGGAGTGCTTCCTTCCCGATGAGGGAGATGATATCGTCGATACGTACAAGGAGAAGAGAGCACAGGCACTGTATTCCGAGGACGAGAGACAGACCATCAGACAGTCCCACAACAACCCGCAGATCAAGGAGTTGTATGACAAGTTCCTGGGCGAGCCCAATTCGCACAAGGCGCATGAGCTTCTGCATACATCCTATGCGGCGCGTGAACGCTTCCCTGAGAAGGATTGAGACGGATAAGATGTATTACTTATCGCGGGCCCGGCAGAAATGCCGGGCCCGTTTTGTCAGAAAGATATTATGAACAGAATAATAACATTTGTATTTAATTGCTTGCCAGATTATTTTTTTTATGTAATAATAAAATGATTTTTTGTGTTTAGTGTTATATCCATGAGGAAAAGAAGATGCAGGAAACAGTTTTTAAAGCTCCGGAACGAGTGGACGGAAACAATGCTTCAGCGGTTCAGGAGGCAATGGCACAGCTTGCGACAGAGGCCATAGCCGCAGGGGAGGGAGCCCTCTTTGTGGTAGATATGAGCAATACGGGATATCTCAGCTCCGCAGGACTCAGGGCACTTACTGTGATCCAGAAAAAAATGCGCGCGGGCGGCGGCGGCTTTGTGCTCAGAGGCGTCAATGACACCCTTCGCGATCTTCTCGATGTTACAGGACTGTCGGGATATCTTCCGATAGAGTAAACCGCCGGTCCGTATCTGTCAGAGAGTATCGCTGATGAGCGGCAGAAAGAGATACCGCCTGTCTGACTGGATGGGTTATCTTTTTAATGGAACAGTGCCCGAGGAAGATGATGAGGCACAGTCTTCTGATGCAGTTTCGGACACGGACGAAGGCAGCGCGGATGAGGGGTCTTCAAAAGCAGGCTCCGGTAAAAAGAAGAAAAAGCGCAGACGCCGCGGGATAGACGATGAAGACCCTGTGAGTTTCCGCACGGTGACAGGGCCGCTGAGCGTGCAGCAGATACTTTATTACGTGTTCAGGGATCTGTTTTATGCCTCGGGTCCCATGATCACGTATATCGTGATAAGCCTGTTGTGCATACTTATCGGATATCCGCTGTCCGGCATGGCCAGGTTCTCCTTTACGGAGTATCTTGACGAGAGATCCAACATAATGGTGGCCGTAGGCGTTGTGCTCACCTTAAGACACCTGTATAAGAAATCCAAGCAGAGAGGCAGCGCGTTTTTTGAGGACGCATCCCTTTACAGGAAGAATGTCAGCTGGAAGAAGATAGTGATCGGATTTGCTTTCGGAGCAGGCGCGGCGCTCTTTTTGTCATCGGTGCTGACACTTATACCCAAGGTATGGATATTTGCCGTATACAGTTCCAAGGTGGACCGTATTTATAAGCGCTATGATATCCTGCTCACGATTGTGGAAAGCGCCGTGCTGACGCCCCTTGTCGAGGAGATTATCTTCAGGGGCTATATGCTTAACAGACTGCTCAGGAGGTGGTTTGATCTGCCGGCGATGCTGGTGACGACGCTTATCTTCTCGCTTATGCACGGCAGCAGCATCTGGTTCATATATGCGTTTGCGATGGGCTGGGTGATAGGAAAAATCTCTGTCAGAGAGGGGAATATCCTCTACGGGATCTTTATACATGCGGGTTTTAACCTGCCGTCGGTGGTGCAGTGGTTCATATGGTTCATGCATCCCGAACTGCAGAATGTCGGTGTGGCGACAAATGTGTTTCAGACGATCCTTTTAGGTATCGCCGGTTGTGTTGTGGCTTTCCTGACTGCTCTTTTGTACAGGAGACAGCTGTCTGACATGGAGGTGTAGATATGGATAGACCCGAGGTCGATTTCAGAAAGATTCTTATAAATCTTTTGGTCGGAATGGTCGGCGTCGTTGTGCTCGGTGCTGTTTCCGGCGTGATTCTTGCGTCCCTTAACGAGTGGCAGGCCGGACAGCCTTTTAAGCTGGTGGTCAATGCACAGACTCTCTTCGGTGTTGAACAGATCATATACGGACTTATAGAGATGGGTGTCCTGATAGCCATGTATATGGTATACAGGCTCTCGCTCACCACCGAACACGCAAACAACCTGCTCAGGGGCCGCTCGGCGGACCGCGACCGCGTCGAGGGTGCTCTGGAAAATTCAAGATGGATGTACGATAAGGAACGCGATGAGCTGTTCCCGCACAAGACGTTCAAAAAGCTGCCTGAGCTGAAAAAGGATGGCGTGCCGCTGTACGCGGTGTACAATCCCCGGACAAGGGACATGGACATAAATCTCATAAGTCCCGCCCACGGAATAATAATCGGTGCTACCGGTTCCGGTAAGACGACCACCTTTGTCAATCCCGTCGTTCAGATACTGGGACATTCCGCGGCAGGCTCGTCGATGATCTGTACCGACCCCAAGGGAGAGCTTTTCCAGATGCATTCGAAGCTTTTGCACGAGCACGGGTACAACTGCATGGTTCTGGACCTTCGTGATCCCTACAGCTCCTTCCGCTGGAATCCGCTCGGAGACATCTTTGACAATTACCAGCAGTATCTCACCCTCGGCAACAAGATAAGGGAGCATACGGACAGCATAGCGGATTACCCGGATCTCAAGCGCATGCACTCCGATGAGGCCTTTGCGGAAGCCGAGGACTGGTATGAGTGGGACGGCTGTGCATGGGCTGTCGGCACGGATCTCATCAACAAGATAAGAGTGGAAAAGCAGAAGATATACGATGAATGCTATGAGGATCTGAATGACCTGATCTCGGTGCTCTGCCCTATCGAAAATGAAAAGGATCCCGTCTGGGAAAAGGGTGCGAGATCCATAATCATGGCCGTGTGTCTCGGAATGCTTGAGGATTCCGGAGATCCGAAACTCGAGATGACCAAGGACAAGTTCTGCTTCTATAACATCAACAAGGCAATAAGCAATTCCGAGAACGAGTATAAGGCTCTGAAGGATTACTTCACAGGCCGTGACAAACTCTCGAAGGCGGCGGGTCTTTCAAAACAGGTTCTGTCCGCGGCTGATCAGACGCTGTCATCCTACATGAGTATCGCTCTTGACAAGCTTTCAATGTTCAACGACGAAGGACTCTGCGCCCTTACTTCCGCAACGGACATCCAGCCGGCAACCTTTGCCGACAGACCTACGGCGCTGTTCCTTAAGATCCCGGATGAAAAGGATACGAGACACGGACTTGCTGCAGTGTTCATCCTGTGCATATATAAGGCTCTCATCAAGGTGGCTTCAGCCAGAGAGGATCTGTCTCTCCCGAGAAACGTTTTCTTCCTTCTCGACGAGTTCGGTAACATGCCCAAGATTGACAAGTTCGACAAGATGATCACCGTCGGACGTTCGAGAAAGATATGGTTCGAGATGATAGTCCAGTCCTTTGCCCAGCTTAAAAATGTCTACGGCGAGACTGTCGCGGATATCGTCAAGGGTAACTGCGGTATCAAGCTTTTCATCGGTTCCAACGACATACCGACCTGCGAGGAGTTCTCCAAGATGTGCGGTAACATGACGGTGCGGACCACGAGTACATCCACAGGCCTTAAGGACAAGACCAACAATATCAACGTGTCAACCAACACACAGGTCAGACCGCTGATCTATCCTTCCGAACTGACGAGACTCAACAATGCAAAGTCCACCGGCAATTCGATAGTTGTCACATTCAACAACTATCCGCTTAAAACAAAGTTTACACCTTCCTACAAGTGCCCGCTCTATGAATTCGGGCAGATGGATCTGACAGAAGTCAGGAGCAATGTATTCTTCGGAAGCGAGATCTATTACGATCTGGATGAGAGAAACTACATAGTGCTTGATATGCCCAATGAAGAGCAGGCGGCCGAAGAAGGCGCGGAGCCTTATGATGACGGGACCGGAGAAGGTGCCGCAGTTTACGATGACGGGAACGGGGAAGGTGCCGCAGTTTACGATGACGGAACCGGTGAAGGCGGTGCGGTTTACGATGACGGAACCGGTGAAAGCGCCGCGGTTTACGATGATGGAACCGGGGCATATGATGACGGGACCGGAGCTTACGATGACGGGACCGGAGACAGCGGGTATACCGAACCTTTTGAGAGCGAGACGGAAGGCAGTGCAGATTCCGATAATTATGACGATGATACGGATTTTCCTGATTTCTACTCCGATTTTGATGATGATGAAGATGGCGGAACTCCGGCGGGAGACGCGGGATCCGAATATGGCGCCCTGGCGGGTTGAGCCCGGACAGGTCTGATGAAAATGGATGAGATCAATGAAAAATAAACTGAAATGTAAGACAGTAGTAACACTTGTACTTACCGTGGCTGTGGCGATAGGCGGAGCAGCCGCGGGTGCGGGCGGGACGATGACAGCACATGCATCCTCAACCGGGGACGGCCTGTACAGCGCTCTGTCCAATATCTACGGCGCGGCTCAGAGCACGCTCACAAATCCGGGGACGACAGGCTCATCAAGCCAGTATTCTTCGGGGCTTCTCGGCTCGGGTTCGGGATCATATTCTTCCAGTGGATCATCGTATTCATCTTCATCCTCGTACACCTCGGGGACTTCAAAGGGCGGAACCGCCACAGTCAACGGCAGAAGAGTAATAACCTATTATCCTGTATACAATACCGAGCAGCAGCAGCGGATGAACATCCAGCAGCAGGTGCAGCAGAGAGTCAAGCAGGAACTTGATATCTCGGGAAATTCCTATTACAGCTATGCCAACGGCAGTGCAGATGTGTCCGGAAATGCCCTTGCAGGCTCCGGACTTTCGGGAACCATAGACCAGTGGACAAATGCGCTGACTCCCGATATAGCTGCTCTCGAATCCGATCCGGTGGGACCAATAGTGAACACGGTGTCCCTCTCGGAGTCCTATCATGATAATTATAAGATCTATGAGGAACGCTTCAGCGATCTGTACGCGATCTATACCAATATCGCCAATGGATCGATATCTAACAGACCGGCGATATTCGACGTGCCCGGTGGCGTCTCCGTGCGCATGACAAGGGACGGCAGAGCGGTAGGCTTTACAAACAAGGCGCAGATAAAGGAAGAGGGGACCTATGTGGTTCAGTTCTACGTGCCTCAGGATGGTTCCGAGGGCCTGCCCGCGTGGCAGCAGACGATAGAAAGAGGACGGTTTGTCTTCAGGATACAGTATACTGCCGGCCTTGACGGCACGCCTCTGACGGTTGAGGAGCCTTCCGAACTTCAGTCCTTTGCTGATCTGGTGCAGGGCGAGGAAGAGGTTCTCCTTCCGGGTGATTCTGGGACAGCCGAGACGACGGAAACCTCTCAGGAACCTGAGACCGCCGCTGAAGAGGAACCCGCACAGGATGTGGTCAAGGAGAACACTGTAGTATCCGCGGCAGGAGGCCTTGCCACCACCTACGACACGTCTTCGGGCTACTACAGCATCAATCTGCTGACCGGGGACAGCTTCTCTTCGAATATACCTGACGGCATGATAACCAATAATGCGGTACTCTTCCTTCCGGGCGATAATATGCGCTTTGAACTGTACAGGAACGGTGAGGCGGTTGAGTATCAGGGCGGGGAGTACATCTCCGAGAGCGGTGATTACATCCTGATACCGGTGATCGACAACCTCGATTATGAGAGTTATTACCGCGCCAACAAGCCTATGCTGCGCTTCCGTATACTTACGGGCTCGGTCTCTGATCTGGGAGTATATAACGCTCCGCAGATCAATGAGATAACCGCTGTGCGACACGGAGATACCGATGTCACCGAGAAGGTCATGATCACTGAGAGAAGCGCCAGTCTCCCCGAAGACGGCAGATGGGAGATCGACCTGAACGGCGAAGCCGGATCAACAACGGTCGTGATCAACAGGGATACTGTTCCTCCGGTATTCAATGTGACGACAGAACCTAATACGGCGCGCATCGAATATGTATCGGATGACATAGCGGATGCCGTGCTTATGAGGGGCAATCAGGAGATATCAAGGGGGCAGCTCCCCACGGTGATAACCGATGTGGGCCGATATAAACTGACAGTATATGACGTAGCAGGAAACGAGACGACAAAGGACTTCTCCGTCATGTACAGGATAAATGTTTTTGCTATACTCGCAATACTGATGGTGATAGCACTTGTGGGAGCTCTGCTGATCTTTTTGCGCAGGGTCAAAACAAATGTGCGCGTGAGATAAAATAGATGTGGCTTTTCCGTGATCTGTGCATATATATATGCAAATGACTGTTTAACGGAGGATAAATGAACACACCTGTAACGCTTAGCTTCATTTCCGTGCTGGAGGATCTGCTTGCCGATATCTTCAACAAGTACCTTCTGCCGGTTTTAATGACCGCCTTCGAGTTCCTGTGGGATCTCGTGGCGGGTCTTCTGATGGCGATACTCAACCACACGTTCTTCAATCTCTTTACCACGCTTCTGAAGGTTCTTCTCATTATTGAGAAGGTCTTCGATGTATTCTCATGCACAAAGGGAATATATGTGATGAATGAAGCCGGGAAGATGGTAGAAACATCCGGTTATGTCGATGTGACGAAGAACAGCACCCTCATTGATGTTCTGATGCAGAGTGATGTCATAGTCAATGCTGTACTCGGCATGACAGCCGGCGCATTTGCGCTGTGCTTCATTGTAACTATCTTCGCCGTAATAAAGTCAATGGGCGAGGGTATAGGTGAAATGAAACGTCCCGTGAGCCATGTACTGAGGCAGACATCGAAAGCCTGCCTTACCTTTGCGCTGATCCCCGTGGTATGTATCTTCGTGGTGAAAGCGGCTGGTGTGACGATATCTTCCATCGCCAAGAACATGCCTGTAGCTATCGACGGGAGTACGAACAGGGATGTGGCATCGGCTGTATCGGAGGCTATCTCCAATGAAACCGGCGCACCCAACCGCAGATCGAAGCAGTCTCAGATCGAACGTGCAATAGCCGCGACCAGGGCAGTGACGCCAAGTACGGAAACGAGGGCCTGCGATCTGATCTTTTATCTGGTCGTAAAGGATGCTCTGTACAATTCGGCCAATGAAGAGTACTATCTCTCCGGTCAGCACTTCCAGAATTCGGCGGTCGCGGAACAGGACATAGATCTCTCGAGGATAAACTGGCTGTATGCGTTCTTTGAAGTGGGACTCGTGCTGATCATATTCATGAAACTCATAATAGAGAGCATGGTCAGAGTGTTTATGCTGCTGATACTGTTCGTGGTGAGCCCGTATTTTGTTGCTTTGATGCCGCTTGATGACGGGGCCAAGTTCAAGCGCTGGAAAGAGATGTTCACGGGCTTTACGGTGAGCGTTTTCGGTCCCATCATCGCCATGAAGACCTATCTGGTGCTCCTTCCCTATATTGTGACCAACTCGTCGCTGGATCTCGGATTTGAGGCGGGAAACTATTACAAGTGGTCCGCGACTATCAATAATGTCATGACCAACACTATCGAAAACGCAACGAACGGACTTATTACCGTGTCGGCCACGGGCCGTGCCGTGGGCTTCACAGAACAGCTGTTCAGACTCTTCTTCATAGCGGCAGGCGGTTTTGCCGTGTATCAGAGCCAGAGGCTGATGCTCGATATCATCAATCCTGAGGTTGCAAAGTTCCTGGCATCCTCAAGCTCCGTGATAGACAGCGGAGTAAAGGCAGGTCTCGGCTATGTTACATCCGGAATATCAACGGGTGTCGATATGGGCGTGAGCGCCGTAAAGAAGGGACTGTCCAAAGACGGCGGCGGGGGAGGTTAAGTTATGAGAACTCCTGTACAGCTGGGCTGGATACAGAGCGCCATAAACTATGTCTTCGACAAGGTCATAAACCCCATCTTCTCATGGGTTTCGAATCTTCTGTCCGACGTGTTCAAATGGCTGTTCAATACCATACTGGGACCCCTTCTGGAGTCTGCATTTTCGCTGATCGGCCAGACTGTGGGAAAATACATCATGCGTGTGGTGGGACGTCTGTTCTACTTCATCGAGAAGTGTTTTCTCCAGTTGCTTGATATGATGCAGAACATATTCAATGTTCTGGCGGGAACCCAACCGGTGAGCGACGAGCAGCTGGGACTTGAAGGTTCGCTCCTCTCGGTGCTCGTAAGGACTCCGTTTGTGACAAAGGCGATGCTTATGGTCATTGCCATTTCATTTGCGCTTACTTTCCTCTTTGCGATCGTTGCAACCATAAAATCAATAGGAGATATGGGCGGGCCGCAGTCGAGACCGGTGGGACAGGTCATGAGGAAACTGGCTCAGGCGATGCTTCGCATGATAACGGCTCCGGTCCTGGGCGTATTCCTGGTCATTCTGGGGGGTGCGGTACTCGCTTCAATAACAACTGCCATGACAATGGGTCAGAACGTGACGATAGCAAGATCGCTGTTTGTAATATCATCCCTTGATGCCGTTGACGATGAGTTCGGCGCGGTGGATAAGTACGGTTACGAGCATAAGGGAGACCAGCGTCTTTCTTTGAGCTTCAGCAACCAGTACGTGTCTGCAACCAAAAAGATAGGTAACTGGGATAATCCGATACTGGCATACAATTACAGCACACGTCCGGACTATCTTGCCAATCATCCCGGAGAGGCCAAAGATTATGGCATGAAGGATCTCTACAGAGAACCCTTCTACACCGGAGAGAAGAATTACGCCAGTTCCGTAGATGTGGACAAAACCTTCAATGTGGGACGGCTTGACTACTTCGTGGGCATAGGTGGTTCAATGTTGTTCATCTTTGTCCTGGGCTCCGCGCTGTTTACATTTACAAGCAGACTCTTTGACGTAATGATACTTCTGATCATAGAACCGCTTTTCATCGCTCCGATGCCGCTCGACGACGGGGAACACTTCCAGAAATGGGAGGATATGTTCATAGGAAAACTTTTCTCCGGATACGGCATGGTGGTGGCCATGTATCTGTATCTGCTGGTATGCGGCATGGTCTTTGACGGCCGGATAGCATTTACTCCGAAAAGCGATATGGGCGATATTATGATGGATATGCTGATGCGCATGATAGTGCTGCTTGGCGGTGCTGCGACCATCATGACCGCGGGGCCTCTTGTTACTTCGATCATAAGCAGCGCGGCAGGTGGACAGGAGACTGCGGCGATGAGCGCGGGTATGGCATTTACAAACGGTGTTTTGATGAAACCCGCCGCTTTTGTGGGCGGCGCAGCTATGGGTTTTGCCGCTGACAAGATTTCGGACAAATTCTTCGGTAAGAAGCCCGAGGCCAAGGGCGCAGGCGGTGGCGGCACGGGAGGAGCGCCTAACAGTGAAGGCGAACAGAATCCCATAAACATGCCTGTAAACAGTCAGTACTCGCAGGCCTTCACCGGAGGATCGGGATCCGGCGGCGGGCCGGGATCCGGCGGCGGACCGGGTTCAGGAGGTGGTCCGGGCTCCGGCAGCAGTTTCGGAGGATCCGGCTCCGGCAGCAGCTTCGGAGGATCCGGCTCCGGCAGCGGTACTGGAGGTCCGGGATCCGGCAGCAGTGGAAATGTTCAGGGTAAAAATGACGATGACTTCAAGGCGTCACTGGATGGAGGAAACAATAATATTCTTGATCAGAATAGCGGCGGGGAAGGAAACCAGGCTTTCGGAGGTCATGCGAACGAGAACGCCGATCACAGCCTCAATAACAATCTGAACAACAACGCGGCACAGAATCCGAATAATCTCGAAATGGATGATATCATATACGGCGGCGGTCTGGATGACGATGATGACGGGCTGATGAAGCCGGAAGAGATGACACTGGATGATATAGTTAAGGGTGATAACCTTGGCGACAAGGACAATACATTTGACCAACCGAGGAAATGATGAATGAGAGTAATACCTAAGAAAACCAATGTGCGCCTGGAACTGTTTCCGGGGCTGGAGGTTGTCGACGTGCTCGTTGGAGCCGTCGGCGCCTCTCTGACTGTAATGCTTCTTCTTGCCAATATCCCCGGTCATCTGATCATGGCGCTTATCATCGCGGTTCTTACTGCGGCGCTTGTCATTCCGCTGGACGATGACAAGGGATATCTGATGATCCTGTTTTTCCTGCGTTATCTGGGAAGACCCAAGCATTTTGACAAGAGAAGCAAGATCAAGCCCGGGAAGAAGGATGCGCTGGCGGTTGAAGATATCACGAGCTTTACGGGCATAGACGGCAAATTTATCGAATACGGAGGCGAATACAGCGCAACGGTGGTCAATATCCCCTCCGTTGAATTCCGTTTTTATACGGAGACAAGACAGAATAACATGATAGACCGCGTGTTCGGCGGTATCTTAAGAACCGCAGCCGACGGCGAGCAGATACTAATGGTGAAGCTGGACAGGCCTCTGGTCTACGATGAGTGTATCGATAGTGAGCAGGAGAAGCTCTCGGATCTTGAGGAGGCATATCTCAACGGACTTCTCACTAATGACGAGCTGACTGTCAGGGTCGGTATAGTGCAGGACAGGATAGAGCAGCTTAAGAACATGAATTTCAAGCAGCGCATCTTCCAGCCGTTCCACTATGTGATGTTCATTCACAAGGACAGAAGCCTCATTCAGAGTCAGGCCGAAAACTGCGTGTCGCAGTTTGTCACCAACAATATCGAGGCAAAACAGCTGGTGGACAAGGAACTGGCTGTATTCCTGAAATACAATTACGGTATGACCTTCGACGAGAGAGAGGTAAAAAACCTGACGCCTGATCAGTACATGGACTGGATACTTCCCGATAAGATCAAGTTCACCTCGCGCCAGGTGTGGTACGACGATCTAATCACCCACCAGTTCAGACTCAGGGATTATCCGGTGGTTGTCGGAAACGCCTGGGCTGCCTCTATGTTCAATGATGTGGGAACCAAGGTGGTCCTCCGAATGACTCCTATCGAGAGGGGCAAGGCCATAAGACAGATCGACAGATCCCTTGAAGAACTGCGCAGTCAGCATAACGATACCGGCAGGGCATCGAAGCTCATAGATCTGAACACGCAGATACAGGCGCTCGCAAATGTGCTGAGGCTCCTTCAGGGTGAGAATGAGATGCTCCTCAATGTCAATACATATGTGCAGGTCAATGACTACGCACTGTCGGAAGCGACAAAGAGCGGCGTCAAGATGAACAGTTCAAGCGTGAACGCCACCAAAAAAGAGGTAAGAAGGCAGCTGGCCGAGGACGGCTTCAAGGTGACGGACATGTTCCTGCAGCAGTTTGAGGGTTATGTTTCCGGCGGGTTCGGGGGCTATGATGCCTTTGAAAAATACGAGAGAGGCATCCATTCGGGCTCTGTTGCCGCGGCTTTTCCTTTTGTGTACAAGAGCCTCAATGACAAGAACGGTCTGTTCATAGGTAATTCCGCGGGCGTTCCCGTGTTTATAGACTTCTTCAAGAGAGACAGCGAGAGGGTCAATTCCAATACGGTCATCATCGGTAAGTCCGGTTCGGGTAAATCCTATGCCACCAAGTCCATACTTGCGCAGCTGGCGGCGGAGAACTCCAAGATATTTATCCTGGATCCCGAGAACGAATATACGAAGATGGCAAAGGGGCTTCACGGCAAGGTGATAGATGTCGGAAGTGCCACGCAGGGAAGGCTCAATCCCTTCCATATCATCACATCCCTTTCAGATGATACGGAAAACGGAGAGGACAGCGGAAATCTCGGCAACGAGAGCGCGGTCAGCTTCTCCACCCACCTGCAGTTTTTGGAGGAATTCTACAGGCAGATACTTCCCGGCATCAGTAATGATGCCCTTGAGCAGTTAAATAATGTGACTGCTCAGATGTACGAGGAAAAAGGCATCGATGCCTATACCGATCTTTCAAAGCTTAAGCCCGAGGATTATCCCACCTTTGACGATCTGTATGACAAGATCATAAACGACTATCAGATGACAAAGGGTGATTATTCCAAGAACAATCTGCGCGTGCTCACCAATTACATAAGCAAATTCGCTTCGGGCGGCAGGGATTCCCAGCTGTGGAACGGTCCTGCCACTATTTCGACCGATGAAAACTTTGTCGTGTTCGATTTCCAGTCGCTCCTTGCCAACAAGAACGGCACCGTCGCCAATGCCCAGATGCTTCTGGTGCTCAAGTGGCTGGATAACGAAGTAATAAAGAACCGCGAATACAACATGGCCTATCATGCCAACAGAAAGATAGTGGTCGTCATCGACGAGGCTCATGTGTTCATAGACGAGAAGTTCCCCATAGCTCTTGATTTCATGTTCCAGCTGGCAAAGCGTATCCGTAAGTACAACGGTATGCAGGTGGTCATAACCCAGAACATCAAGGACTTTGTGGGTACCGAGGAACTGGCGAGAAAGTCCACGGCTATAATCAACGCAAGCCAGTACAGCTTCATATTCCCGCTGGCGCCAAATGATATGACAGACCTGGTACGCCTGTATGAGAACGCCGGTGCCATCAACGAGAGCGAACAGGATGACATCGTAAACAACGGAAGAGGCCGTGCCTTCGTAATAACGTCGCCAAGCGAGAGAACTAACGTAAATATAGTAGCGGGTGAGGGAATAGAAGAGCTGTTTACGATGACCTGACGGAAGAAAGATACTCAGGCCGAATGTCAGATAAAGGAGAAACGAAATGGCAGATGACAAAAAGGAAAAGAAGAGCATAAAGGATATGCTTTCGGGGCTTTCGATCGGCAATCTTTTCGGTGGACGTCCCTGGATAATCTTTGCGATCATGGGTGTCATACTGGTGGTCATAGTCATATTGGTAGTTATGGTAGTGTCCAGAGGGAACAGAAACAAAAGTATAAGCGTTGTAAACCCGGGGATGCTGACAGCGGCCATAGTCGTGGGCGACGACAGATATGCGGCTCATGATGAGACCGGGGCGCTTGTCGGAGTGGAGCCGGATCTGGCAGCATCTCTTGCAGAGGCCGAGGGATTGACTATTAAGCTTATAGAGGCTTCGACGGTAAACGAGGCGCTGTCTTATGTGGATACCGGCGCGGCGGATGTCGCATTCGGAAGGATCAGTGCAGACAGAAATCTTAACGGATATGCGGTATCCTCCGAGTATTCACGCTGCGGACTGTTCATGGTCACGGCACTTCATGACTATACGGATTCTCTGGATCTTATGACCGGCTATTCAGTGGGAGTCATGGATACCGTACAGCTCACTTCCCAGGGCATCAGGGGCTATGAGTACATAAGCCCCAGACCCTACACCGATGCGGTAAAGATGGGCGAAGATATTCGCGATCGTGCGGTGAATATGGGCATCTGTAATGAGAGAGAAGCGATCTCCCTTGTCAGGGCATTCCCCAATGCCCTGCAGACTCAGGAGATCACGGGTGGCACAATGGAACGCTATGTGGCAGTCTTTCCGGGAAGACAGGCCGGCCAGGCTGCGATAATGAATGCTGTAATAGCGGAGGCGAATTGATCATGGCATATTTTGACAGTGAAAAAAACAAGGCAATATGGTCCAAGAGGCTTGCTGTACTCGAACAGGAGCGCGACCGCAGAAAGAGGGAGGGATACCGTCCCACGGACAAGACACAGAAGAAGTCTGATGATATTCAGATTACAAATGTGAAGCCAGGAGTCCGTGAGATTACCTTTGAACAGCTGATCGCCAAGGAAGAGGCGAGACACGCATCCCGGAAGCGCGCTGCGAGAGCTGCGAGACAGGCGGCTATGGAAAAAGCGCCCCAGATGCAGGCAGGGACGAACAAGGTCCGCTGATGGCAGAGCGTTTTAAAAACGCACCCTGTGCCATACTTTGCTGCGTGTCAGCGGCATTTCTTCTATGCGGCGCTGCATTTATGCACGCGCCACTTTTTGTAAATGCCCAAAGCGCTGAGGATGAGGAATTTCCGGAGGGCATAACAGAGGAGGAGAAGCAGAAGATGCTCGATGAGATGTACCAGGACATCGAGAATAATGCCGGCGCCTCACCTGATGCAACTCTGGATACCTTTAACAGCATGACCGATGAGGAGGCAAGAGAGAAGATACAGGAGATGCTCCCTTCTGAGGAAGAGCTCGAGCGTATGACCGATGATTACAGCGAGCATGTGATGCCTGTTGCCTCTTTTTCCATAACCTATGAGGAAAAGAACGGGCTCTACCGCTATATACTCCCCGGGGGCAGCGGGATCGCATTGTCCACGCCGCTTGGCGGGTGGTCGGATCACGCCGTGGCACTCCTTGTGGATGAGGGTATCTCCGTGGTTTCTGTGATAAAAGACGGTGAGACCCAGTCACCAGGTGATGACGGCAGTTATTTTTTCCGCGATCACGGTCATTATTCTTTCATAGTATATGAAGAAGAGGCTGAGGCCAGAGAGTTTCTGTCAGGATCCTTCAGGATCGTGAGTCCGCAGGTGCCTGTGACGGATTCCTACTTCCGGGCACCCGAGGGATATCAGCTCTCGGAGGTGAGAGTAGGCGGTGCACCCGTAAGCGTATCCGATGTCAGATGGGCGGAGCTGTCCGGAGACGGTCTCTATGAGATCACGTGTGAGGCAAGCAACCGCGGTACTTCTCTGCCGGACAGCATAAGGACCACCTTTGTGCGTGATACCACTCCGCCGGTCATCGAATGGGAAGGAGAGGTTGTTGACGGGAGATTCCGCGGGAGCGTGTATTATTCGCTGCCACAGCCCGATACCGAGGTGAGCATATTCTATAACGGGCAGCCTGCAATATCTGAAACGCATGTTCTCGCCGCTACGGGGAATTATTACATAACGGCCACCGATCCCGCGGGCAATGTGCGTGTTTACAGCTTCGTGCTTGAGCAGAGTGTAAACCTTCCATGGATGGTTATATTTGCCGTCCTTGGAGTGTTTTTCGTGATCGCGCTCATACTTGTGGCGACGTCCGGTCGGGGGATGAGAGTGCGATGAACGCGTATACATACGTACAACTTGGCTGGCTGCAGAGCGCCATAGACTATGTCTATAATCATGTCCTCTCGCCCCTGTTTGATAAGGTATTCGGCATCATAGGGGATATCCAGCGCTTTCTGTTCGAAAAAGTATTACTCCCGATTCTCGAGGCAGTGTTCGCGGTGCAGATCGAATTCTTTAAGGCAATGTTCCTGAATTTCCTTTATAATCTGCTGTTCCGCTTCACAAGAGTTGTCATGTGGGTGCTGGATTCGGTTGAGAATGCATTCAGGACATTTGCGGGTCTGAATCCCGTCTATATTACCAATGACGCCGGGATGACAGAGGAGGCAGGTTCGCTCCTTTTTGCCATAGTGTCCGGAAACACCTTCAGAACAGTCCTGTTTGGCATGATCGCCGCCAGCTTTGCCCTCTGTTTTCTTGTAGCCGTATTTGCGACTATAAAATCCATAGGGGATTTCGGCGGGGACGACAAAAATGCAAAATCGGTGGGTAAGGTATTGAGACTCACGACATCCGCAATGCTAAGGCTCATCCTGATACCGGCCATGGCTTTGTTTTTCGTTGTTTTGGGGGATGCGATACTCAAATCTATCGATATTGCAACGAACCAGGATCAGGCCACGGTATCGGATATCATCTTTACCATGTCCACGCTTGATGCTGTGCGCGAAGACGTGCCGGACGGTGACTCCGAGTATTACAATTCTTCGACCAGAGCTGCCGCTCTCGCCAAAAAAGGTGCCAAGAGCGCCGCTGAAGTCGCGGATTACGGTCTCAAGGACAAGTACAGAAAGGATTATTATCTCGGTGCGACCATCGGAGGTATTACGGGAACTGTCGAAAACGCACTCGGTGTCGGAAATACAAAGAAACGTACCATGATGTTTGAGGTTCTTGAGACCTTTGACATAAGGAGGATAGATTATTTCATCGCGATAGGTCTGACGGTGCTGTTCATATATCTGTTCGGCAGCATGGCCATTTCAATGATAGCCAGGATATTTGACTGCCTGCTGCTTCTTCTTGTGGAGCCGTTCTTTGCGGCTTCGATACCGCTTGATGACGGCGCAAAATTCAAAAACTGGCAGGATATGTTCCTCGGGAGGCTTATTTCCGGATACGGTATGATAGTTGCGATGAATATCTATCTGAGCGTGATAGGCCTGATATTTGAAGGGAAGGTCGCATTTTTCGGAGCTGGCACCACACCTTCGGTAGACTATCTCGTGAGGATCGTATTTGTTCTGGCCGGTGCATACGCCATAACCCAGGCGGGACCGCTTGTCACGGGTATAATGAACTATCAGGCCGGAATGAGAGAAGGCGAGATGCTTACGCAGGGGGCAAACCTCACGACAGGTGCCTTGAAGTTTGTTACCAAGCCCTTCCGCAAGATCGCTGCTCATTACTGGAATATAGGTGTCGGGAGCGCCACACAGTATGCGCGTGATGCTTTCGGAGCAAAGCTGGCAAACGGCGGAAGTCCGATCCCCGGCAAGGGAGACGGTTTCGGTCAGCCGGGCGGCGGGAAGAAAGGCCCGGAGGGTGTGCAATTTGGCGGCAAAAAGGACGAACCGGGTGCCGGCCCCACAACTCCGGGGGGGCACGGTCCTTCGGGTGTACAGTTTGGCGGAAAGAAAGACGGAACCGGAACCGCTGTGCTTAAGACCGGCTCAGGTGACGATGGCGGATTTGCGACAGTATTTGATGTCGGCGGCAAGAGCCTGTTCGACGAGGATACCGGTGACGGGTTGCAGGGACTTCCCGGAAGCAGCGGGAAAAAGGATGCTCAGAGCTTCAAGGGCAAGGATAAGCAGAAGAGCTTTGCGAATCCCACGGGCGGCCTCGATGCGCCGCTCCAGGTATTGCCGCCTCCGTATGACTATCTGCAGGCAGGAAATATCGCACAGCCTTCTACTGAGGGCACCTACGGCTTCCTGAATGCCGGCCGGGCTGTTGACGACAAGTTCAATTACATCGGCGAGAGAGACAAGCAGGAGAGAGAAGAAAAGAAGAAGTTCGAGGAACAGCTTCAGGCAGCCATTGAGGAAGAGGCATTGGATGCTGCTGAGAGCGGGACCGGTATGGATCTGAACGGCGATGGTATCCTGGGCTCCAGCATAAACGGCGTCGATGGGGCCGATCTTACAATGAACGATATCCTGGGAACTCACGATCCG
>JAILGA010000165.1 GCA_024697225.1 Lachnospiraceae bacterium | reverse complement strand
TGACGGACTTATCATGATAACGCTTCATCATGCGCTCGTAGTTTACTTTTTCATGAGCCGCATGCTGGTCCATGATCAGGAGCTTGTCCTGCCATTGCATTATCCAGAAGGTGTCGAAAAGCTGCCCGATGACCCTTATATCCCTGCGCCCGCCGGGCGTGAGTATTTCGCGGCCTGCGGTTACTGCTGCATTATCAGGCTCTGATGTATTGTAGGTTTCCCGAGGCTCTTCAAAGTGCAGATCCAGAGTTTCCTGCCTTGGAATAACACTTTTTTCTGCAGCGGGTTCAGTGTCATAGACCAGCTTGAACGGCTGCCTGCCTGCATTGTGAACCGGAACGCCTCTTGATCTGAAGGGGGTCTGCAATAATCCGGTATGCGCGTCATCAGACTGTGTGATATCTACTTCCGAGCTGCCGTCAGAGAGCGTGTCAGGTATGAGTTCAAGTCCCATCAGTGAGTCGCGCAGCGATCTGATGACCAGCCCCGCAATATCACGCGGTCTGTTGAACCGTATCTCCATTTTTGTGGGATGTACGTTGACATCTATCTCATCGGGCGAAATATCGATATTCAGGATCACAAAAGGAAAGCGGTGCTGCATGAGGAACCCCCTGTAGCCCTCCTCAACCGCAGCGCTGAGCATTTTATCCCTCACATTCCTTCCGTTTACAAAAAAGAGCTCCTGCGATCTGTTTGCTCTGTTTATAACGGGCTTTCCGAGATATCCCGTCACCTTCATTCTCTCATCGGAAAACTCTGTCTGTACAACGTTAGCTGATACGTCCCTTCCGTATATGCGGTAGATATTTTCCTTCAGATCTCCGTTCCCGGATGTGTGGAATCTGTCCTTTTTGTCTGAGATGAAATTGAAGGCACATTCGGGGTGCGCAAGCGCAAATCTCTCCGCCAGCTCCGCGACATACGACCCCTCTGTTTTAGGTGTTTTCAGGAATTTCGCCCTCGCGGGCGTGTTGTAGAAAAGATCGTGCACTATGACCGTTGTGCCTTCGGGTGCGCCTGTTTCCTCGCACAAAACCTCTACTCCGCCTTCGATCACGTATCTGGTGCCGGTTATCGTGTCGGCGGTCTTGGTGATCATCTCTGCCCTGCTTACGGCGGCTATGCTGGAGAGAGCCTCGCCGCGAAAACCCAGTGAATCAAGAGAAGAGAGATCCTCTATGGTCCTGATCTTGCTCGTCGCATGCCTGGTGAAAGCTTTTGATATCTCCCCCGCCGGAATTCCCGACCCGTTGTCGGTGACTCTTATCATCCCGATGCCGCCGTTTTCTATCTCTATGGTGATCAGGGTCGCTCCGGAATCAAGAGCGTTCTCGACAAGCTCTTTCACGGCGCCGGCAGGTCTCTCGACGACTTCACCGGCGGCGATCTTATCGACTGTCACCTGATCGAGTTCTCTTATCTCTCTCATGGTTTTCTCCTCTATCAATGGCTGTTGATATATCTGTTGTTTATGGCACTCTGCCATTTGTAGAGCGTATTAAGCGCATCAAAGGGCGTCATCCGGTCAATGTTAAGCTCCGAGAGCTCCTTTAAAATGTCGTCGTCCTTTACTGTTTCAAAAAACGACATCTGGTTTCTGTCCACTTCATCCAGAGGCTTTACGACAGTCCGCTCATTTGCTCCCTGTGATCTGACCTCAAGGCCTCTGACCCTCTCCGTGATATCGGATTCTGCAAGTTCCTCAAGTATCTGTTTTGCCCTGTCTATGACAATATCCGGGACACCCGCGAGCTTTGCCACCTGAACACCGTAGCTCTTATCGGCGCCTCCCTTAATAATTTTTCTCAAAAATACGATGTCGTCTCCGCTCTCTTTTACCGCGATGCAGTAATTATTCACGTTGCCGATCTTTCCCTCAAGCTCGGTCAGTTCATGATAATGAGTTGCAAAAAGCGTCTTTGCGCCAAGGATCCGTTTATTGCTTATATACTCTATGACAGCCCATGCGATCGATAGTCCGTCATAGGTCGAGGTGCCCCTCCCTATCTCATCAAGTATCAGAAGAGATCTTCTTGTGGCGTTTCTCAGTATTCCGGCAACTTCGTTCATTTCCACCATAAAAGTGGACTGTCCGCTTGCCAGATCGTCCGATGCTCCCACACGCGTAAATATGCGGTCCACCACTCCGATCTGCGCCGATGAAGCGGGTACGAAGCTTCCTATCTGAGCCATCAGTACTATGAGAGCAGCCTGCCTCATATACGTTGATTTACCGGCCATGTTGGGACCTGTAATGACCGAAACGAGATGATCCTTATCATCAAGAACGAGATCGTTTGAAATGAACATATCGGAGCCTTGAAGCATCTGCTCCACGACGGGATGTCTGCCGTCCTTGACCTTTATTGCTCCGTCATGCCGTATCTGAGGCCTGACATATCTGTTTTTCTCCGCGACAGTGGCAAGAGACGCGTATGCATCGATAAAGGAGATGGCATTTGCGGTCTTCTGGACCCTGTCAATGCCTGACGCCAGTTTTTCCCTTATGCGGCAGAAGAGCGAGTACTCAAGAGCCGCGAGTCTGTCCTGGGCGTTCATTATCTCGTCTTCGAGTTCCTTGAGCCTCGGTGTGATATATCTCTCTGCGTTTGTCAGGGTCTGCTTTCTCGTATAATCCTCAGGAACCTTGTCCCTGAACTGATTCGTGATCTCAAAAGCATATCCGAACACACTCGAATACTTAATCTTCAGCGATTTGATGCCTGTGCGCTCACGTTCGCTGCTCTCAAGCTCCGAGAGCCATTTTTTTCCGTCGGATCTGATGCTCCTGTATCGGTCTATCTCCTCATTGACGCCGTCTTTAATGAACCCGCCTTCCCTTATCACAAGAGGAGGCTCCTCGATTATGGAGTCATCGATGAGCGTCTTCATGTCCTCTAAAGTATCTATGTCGTCGGACAGTCTCCTTGCGCTCTCGCTAAGGGCGTTCCCGCCTATCCCTGCCAGGGCGTTCTTTATCGCCGGCAGCATGGAAAGGGATGAGGAAAAAGCCAGAAGATCCCTGGGATTTGCCGAGTTATAGCTTATCTTTGACATGAGCCTGTCAAGATCATATACGGGAGTAAGATATTCTCTGATCTCCTCCCTTGTCACCGGGTCATTCACAAGAGCTTCCACTATGTCCAGCCTCTTTTTGATCATCTCCTCGGAAATCAGAGGCTGTTCGACAAATACCTTGAGGCGTCTTGCTCCCATTGCAGTTTTTGTCTTGTCAAGTACCCACAAGAGCGAGCCGCGTTTCTTTTTCTCGCGGAGTGTCTCGGTCAGCTCCAGATTCCTTCTTGTGGAGGAATCAAGGATCATGAAACTCCCGGGCTGATAGGGAGTGAGACTTATGATGTTTCTGGGTTCGCATTTCTGCATGCGCTCAAGATAGCCAAGGAGCGCTCCTGCAGCTACTGTTCCGCAGATGAAATCACTTATGCCCAGTTCTTCTGTGCCTTTTGCATCAAAATGTGAAAGCAGCCTTTTTTCGCAGGCAGAACCGTCAAAATCACCTGTATCCAGGACGTATGGCATCACACCTATCCTGTCCGCGAGCCATTCCCTGTCGACGCCGTTTATGGTAAATGCCTCGTTGCAGATGATCTCCTTTGGCATGAACTTTAGCAGTTCATCCGCGCAGGTGTTTTTTGATTCACATTCCGTTACAAGAAAGGCTCCTGTCGTGATATCTGCAACCGCCATGCCGATCTGCAGCGCGTCGCTGTATAGGCAGCACAGATACGAATTATCCCCGGCCTCTATGGACTGCATGTTGAGATTGGTGCCGGGAGACACTATCCGCGTGACCTCTCTGGCGACCATACCCTTGGCTTCTTTGGGATCCTCCATCTGTTCGCAGATGGCCACTCTGTAGCCGCGCCCAACAAGCCTTGAGATGTATGTCTCAGCCGAATGGAAAGGCACACCGCACATGGGCGCTCTCTCAGCAAGGCCGCAGCTTTTTCCGGTCAGTGTGAGTTCAAGCTCTTTTGAGACCGTATGTGCGTCCTCAAAGAACATCTCGTAGAAATCTCCGAGACGGTAAAAAAGAATACAGTCGCTGTATTCCTTCTTGGTATCCAGATAATGCCTCATCATGGGAGACAGATTTTTTTCTTCTTCTGCTGTGAGATTCAAGTGTTTTCTATCCTCTTTCCGATATAATAAAATCCGTGCGGATCTGTAAGTCTGACGCGCACATAGTCGCCGATCATCGAAGCATCACCGGGGAAATGCACGAGCATGTTATTTGACAGCCGCCCCGTCACAAGTGCCTTGTCGTCCGCGTTTACCGATTCCACAAGTGCTTCACCCTCGGTCCCCGCAAGCTTTGCGGTCTCTGCTGCAGCGGTTTCCTGTACGACCTTAAGAAGCCTGTCAAAGCCCTCTCTGGCAAGTGCAGGATCGACCTGATCCTCAAAGGATGCGGCCGGAGTACCTGTTCTTTTTGAATATATAAATGTGAAGGCGTTTTGAAAACCGGCCTGCTTTACCACATCAATGGTGAGATCCACATCTTCGGCCGTCTCACCGGGAAATCCGATTATGATGTCGGTTGTGAGCGCCGCGTCCCTGACCCTGTCCTTTATCCTTAAAGCCAGATCAAGATACCGCTCCCTGTCATATCCGCGGTTCATACGCGCAAGTATCCTGTCTGATCCTGACTGCAGCGGGAGATGTATATGTCTTGAGATATTGTCGTGTGCAGCGATCACCTCAATCAGATCATCCGACATATCTTTGGGGTGTGAGGTCATGAACCTGACTCTTCTTATCCCGTCTATTCCGCTCACTCTTTCAAGAAGTTCGGGGAATGCAATGCCGCAGTCGGTGCCTTTTCCGTAGGAATTGACATTTTGTCCGAGAAGCATGACCTCGCTCACACCGTCAGCTGCAAGTCGCTTTACCTCGTCCAGGATCTCCTCCGGCCTTCTGCTCCTCTCTCTGCCCCTCACATACGGAACTATGCAGTAAGAGCAGAAATTATTGCAGCCGAACATGATATTCACACCGCTCTTAAAGGCGTATTTGCGCCTGATGGGCAGATCCTCCACTATGCGGTCGGTGCCATCCCACAGGTCGATAAGCATATGACCGCTGTTTTCATCTGCGTATACCGCATCAAGAAGTGCCGGAAAAGTAAAGATATTGTGAGTGCCAAAGATGAGATCAACGAAAGGATAACTCTTTTTTATCCTTTCGACATTGACGTTCTCCTGCATCATGCAGCCGCATACCGCAAGCTTCATCCACGGATTTGAACGCTTTGCGGCAGATACTCTGCCAAGCCTTCCGAAAAGCCTGTTGTCGGCGTTTTCTCTTACTGTACAGGTGTTGAATATCAGAAAATCGGCATCCTCCGATTCTATGATCTCAAACCCCGCGCTCTCAAGTATGCCCTCAAGCTTCTCAGAATCCCTGGCGTTCATCTGACAGCCGAAGGTAACGACCGACGCGGTCGGAGTCCTTCCGAGCGTTTCGGAAAGCCTGTCTACCCTTTTTTTTGCGCGGTCAAGGGCCTCTTTTGTGTCAAAACCGATCGATCCCATGACCTAAAACGGGGTTCTCCCTTTTTTCTCCGTGATCTTTATTCTGCCTGAGGTCTCAATGACCATGCAGCTTCTTGCTTTTACAAGAACGGATTTCTCTTTTCCGGTGATCTTTCTGACTTCGCACTCGTTCTCGTATCTCGAAGTGTCCACGATGACCTTCCAGGAGAGATTTCCGGGCATTGACGGGAGAGCGAATCTCTTGTCCTCCCAGTGGCAGTTATAGATACAGTAGATGAACGCCGGGTCCTGTTCCTTGGCATACAGATTGCAGTAAAGCATGCCTACACTGTGGGAGAAGGCGGAAAAATCGGGCTGCCACGCATCCGTTCCATGAGCGGAGAGATCAGGATAGCCGAAAGCCTTGTAATCCATGAGCTTAAGCGGCACCGCTCCGCCCAGTATCCCGTGGGCTTTTCTGTATGATGACAGAAATCTTATAAAAGCGCTTACATCCTGGCCGGTCTTGGTGTTCTCAAGATTCCAGTTGATCCAGGATACCGCGTTATCCTGGCAATAGGGATTGTTGTTTCCCTCCTGGCTGTTTAAGAATTCATCTCCGGCAAAGATCATGGGCGTACCCTGTGAGAAGAACAGCATCAGCAGAGCGTTTAAAACAAGCTTTCTGCGAAGCTTCAAAACAGCGATCCTTCTGGTCTTTCCCTCTGCGCCGCAGTTCCAGCTCGCATTGTCATCGGGGCCGTCGGCGTTGTTCTCTCTGTTGGCCTCGTTGTGTTTGTGCTCATATGCGACAAAATCCGCAAGCCTGAAGCCCGAATATCCTGCGATATAGTTGACGTGCCCGCACTTTTCGCCGCGTTTTATCATCTCGCCGAAAAACCTGACTGTGGTGTCATTATCACCTTTAAGGAAATGTCTTACCGTGTTCTGAAAATCGTCTCTGTAGACTGAAACCGATGTTCTTATCTCGTCCTCGGGAGAGATGACGATCCTGTTTTCATCGATGCTCTCATAATACATGAGTTTTCCTGCGAGCGCGGGATCAGCTGACAGTGTCTCAAACGCAAGATCTCCGCCGATCAGATGAAAACCGTCAACTCCGTATACCCTGACCCAGTGCCTGAGTACTGCGGATATGAAGATCGCGGGAGTCTCTTTCGAAAACCAGAACTGCATCACAAGAGCCATGTGGCGCTCGTGAATGGCATCGGCCATGTTTCTGAATTCTGAGCACGGATCGGAGCATGCATATACGGATCTGGGGGCAAAATAATATCCCGTGGTATATCCCCAGTAGTTTATCCGCTCCTCGGGCTCATCGGGAGCTTCTTCTCTTTGGGGCATCAAAGACGATATTTCATATGCGGGCATGAGCTCGATGATATTTGCTCCGAGGGACGCGATATGACCCAGCTTTTCAGTAACTCCCGCAAAAGTGCCTCTTTGTTTTTTCGTGATACCTGCGCTTGGACTTTTGGTGAAGCCGCGGACATGCAGAAGATAGATCAGATCATTTTCACGCCTGAGCTTGCCTTCGTTTCTGTCATATTGAGAACAGATACCGGGATCGGATGAAGCATCTGGCATAACCCGGCCCAGAAGCTTCTTTCTGTCATCGGGTGCTGTCATGCTCTCGAGTCCGTATATCCTCCGGGCGCAGCGGTCAACCTCCTCGGAATTGCCGAAAAAGAGCCTGTAACGGTCATGATCATTCGGGATACCCGTAATGTTCACCGAATACATGCGGCCGAGACCTGCATTTTCCGGGAAAGGCACTCTTATCGGATCTTTCCCGTTTTCATCATAGAACACGATGCCGCATTTCCTGGCTCCGGGAAAAAAGCCGCAAAAAATCACTGCATCGCCATCGCGATAGCAGCACGGTTCTGAACGATGATTGGCTGATACCTGAATTCGCATGCAGTAATTATAATGAATCCGGCCAAAATGTTCAAGAGGTTAGTTGCTGCTTATCGGTCATATCACGCACAGGTATCAGATATCTTGAGGGTACGTAGTTGGCGCTCTCGGTGCCGGTGATATATGACATTATCAGACGTGATCTTGCTCTTGTCATGGCGACATATAGAAGTCTTCGCTCCTCCTCTATCTGCGCGGGACTTTCGATCTTCTTGGAGGGGATGGTTCCCTCGTTCAGCCCCGGCAGCCATACAGTGTCGAACTCCAGGCCTTTTGACGCGTGCATTGTCATTATCTGTACGCCCCCGTTATCCCGGTCTGAATTCCTTGACGCAACGGGCATTTCCCTCTTTGCGGTTATCGCTTTCAGAAAAGCAGGTGTGCTGTCATATCCTCCGGCGTCCTCCATAAGTGCATCGAGTCTTGCTATGGCGTCGTCCGCGTCCCTGAATTCCCCCGAGGCTTTCACAAATCTGTCATAGCCGATCTTTGTCCGGATATATCTTATGGCGAGCGCGGGCCTCATGCCGCCGGTCATTTTGATGTCCCTGACAAATGCTTCTGCGTTCTTCTTAAGGGAAGGCCTGTCCCTGTACCATAAGATAATATCATCAACGGACCTGAAGGTATTTCCCGCAAAATCTCTCGGAAGATACCTGAACGGTCTGTTGATGACACGGATCAGATCCGGAAGCTTGGGATTTTTTCCGCAAAGCCTCAGATATGCCAGTATATCCTCGATCTCTCTGTGCGCATAGGGATCTTTGGCACTGCCTGTATGGCAGGTTTGAATACCACGCACATTAAGCTCGCCTGCTATATGCTCCGCCAGTGCATTTGTCCTTACTATCACGGCTGCGCGCGATATATCGGATACGCGGGAAAGCTCTCCCGCGATCGCGTCAAGTTCATCCTTTGAGCGTTTGTATTCCCTTAGCGAAACAGCCTGACCTGCGGCGGCCGTGCCAACACCTGATCTGCTGCGTTTTTCAAAGCGATTCCTGTTTTCGCATATTACAGCCCCGGAGACATCGATGATCTCCTGCACCGACCTGTAATTTACATCGAGATTTATCGTAACCGCGCCCTCGTATTTTTCGGCAAATCCCAGCATGATATCCGGCCTTGATCCTCTGAAGCCGTATATTGACTGGTCGTCGTCCCCTACAACAAAAATATTGTTCTGCGGCAGTGCGATGAGACTTATTGCTTCCGACTGAGTGCTGTTGATATCCTGATATTCGTCGATCAGGATATGGGTAAACCTGTCCTGCCATTTCTTCAGCACACCCTCATCTCTCTTCAGAATATCAAGGCATCTGAGTATCATGTCATCAAAATCCAACAGTCCGAGTTCATCAAGCATCCGGTTGTAACCTGCAAATATCTCCGGAAATACCGGGGCAAAAGCAAGTCTGTCACCTGCGGCTCCTTCATCAAAGCCCTGCCCCTTAAGGCGGCTTATTTCACTGATACACTCTCTTATCATATCGGGAGTGACATTCAGATCCTTTGCACTCTTCTTTACATCTTCAAAGAGCATGAATACTATCCTGGATTTTTGCTGTTCAGTTATGAGTTTTGGTATACCTTTGGTCTGATCAGTTTCAGAAAGCTTTAAGATCTGGTAGAAGATCGAATGAAATGTTCCGAATACGGCCTGCGGATAACGTCCTTCGCTTATCCTGAGAAATCTCTGACGCATCTGCGCTGCGGCTTTTCTTGTAAATGTGATGGTCAGGATCCCTCCAGGGTCGACGTCTTTTTGTTCGATAAGTGACTTTATCCTCTCGACTATCACAAAGGTCTTGCCGCTGCCCGGTCCCGCGAGTACCATACACGGGCCGCTGCCGTGGGTTATCGCCCGCATCTGCGCGGCATTCCCGCGGCTATTACATCGTTTATCCTCCAAGCAATAAAACCCCCTTTCCGATGCGGGCAAGAGTCTCGTCCCTGCCCAGTATCTCCATGATCTCCGTGGCACCGCAGGGCGTTGTTGCTTTTCCTGACAGCGCTATGCGAAGAGGCCACAGTACATATCCGTTCTTATATCCGTGCTCTGATATCCATGCCGATATCTTCTCATAGAGCGCATCATTGGAATAATTCTCAAGCGTCTCAAGGAAAGGCAGAATCTCCTTAAGTACAGCGAGTGCCGTGCTCTCGTCAGTCTTCATCTTTTTGTGAGTATACAAAGCATTGTCGTAGTCATCAAGTTTTGCAAAAAAGCTGATCATCTCCGGAATGTCGGGCCATATCTCTATGCGGGATTTGACCATGGCGGATATCTTCTTCGCTTTATCTTCGTCAATATCCGGCAGAGTCTCAAAGATATAGTCCTTTGCCTTTTCGTAAAAGGAACTCTCGTCCATGGCCTTAAGATACTCGCCGTTCATCCACTTTAACTTCTGGAAATCAAATACCGCGGGAGACTTGCTGATCCGGTGATAGTCGAAGTTTTCGACCAGGTCGGTCAGACTCAATATCTCATTGTTGCCCTCGGGAGACCATCCCAGAAGCGCGACGAAATTCACGACAGCTTCGGTTACAAAGCCCTGCTCGATAAGGTCTTCAAATGACGAATGCCCGCTCCTCTTTGAGAGCTTGTGGTGCTCCTCGTCCGTGATAAGAGGACAGTGGATATAGACCGGGATATCCCAGCCGAATGCCTCATACAGTCTGTTGTATTTCGGAGTTGATGAGATGTACTCGTTACCCCTGACCACGTGCGTTATACCCATCAGATGATCATCCACAACATTTGCAAAATTATAAGTGGGATAGCCGTCGGACTTTATAAGGATCATGTCATCCAGTTCGGCATTATCCACCTCTATGTCGCCGTAGAGCTCGTCCCTGAATACAGTCTTGCCCTCAGTGGGATTGTTCTGTCTTATGACGTGAGGAACTCCTGCGGCAAGCTTCTCCTGTACTTCCTCCTCGGAAAGGGAGAGGCAGTGCTTGTCATATACCATGATCTCCTTGTCGTCGATCTTCTGCTTGAGGGATTCAAGGCGTTCCTGTGTGCAGAAGCAGTAATATGCTTCCTTTTTGGCTATGAGTTCCTCGGCATATTTCTGATAAATGCCGGCCTTCACTCTCTCACTCTGCACGTAAGGGCCGCAGTCACCTTCTTTGTCGGGACCCTCATCATGAACAAGACCTGTTTCCTTCAATGTCCGGTAGATCAGATCGGTGGCACCCTCTACGAATCTCTCCCTGTCCGTGTCCTCTATGCGAAGGAGGAAATCACCGCCTTCGTGTTTGGCGATGAGATACTCATACAGAGCGGTTCTTAAATTGCCTACATGCATTTTGCCTGTAGGACTCGGTGCGTAGCGTGTTCTGATCTTCATGGAATCTTACCTCTTACTGACAGCTTCCGGTTTATGCAGTCTCTGTTATTTTCTTCTTTTTACCGCCGGAGCGTTCGAACTCTTCGACAAGCTTTATGATATAGTCAACAGTGCCATCTATACCGAGGATGGCGGAATTGATGGACAGGTCATAGCTGTCTGAATGTCCCCATCTCTTTGAAGAATAGTAATTATAATAACTCTGTCTCTGTCTGTCCTTCTTCAGGATCATATCCCGCGCTTTATCTCTTGATGTCAGGTCAGGAAAGCGCGACAGGATCCGGTCTATTCTGGAATCTTCGTCCGCATGGATAAAAAGATTCAAGACATTATCCATACCGCTTAAGGCATAATCGGCGCAGCGTCCCACTATAACGCAGGGACCCTCCGCCGCGGCCTTCTTTATTGTCTCGAACTGCGCAAGAAAGACCTTGTGGCTGATGGGCATATCGACAAAGCTGGAAGAATTGTATCCAAAGGAATATGTATCCATGACGAGATTGTACAAAAATGAATTTGTAGGTTTCTCGTCATGCGTCTGGATCATCTCTTCACAGAAGCCGGATTCACTGGCCGCTCTCGTCAGAAGCGCCTTGTCATAATACTTGATGCCGAGCCTTGAAGCGACCTCCTGCCCTATCTCTCTGCCGCCGGAGCCGAACTGTCTTCCAATTGTAAGTACTGTATTTACACTCACTTTAACGCTCTCTTTTTCTGTGCCATGATGACACTCTGAATTATCAGGAATATACATAGCATAGCAGCAATTGTTATTCCTGTCCACCATGCCTGATCAAGTCCTGCGGAAGAAACTATATTCTGTATGGTGCTGAGCGAAAGAACACCGAACAGAGTTCCTATGATGTTTCCGACGCCGCCCGTGAGCATCGTTCCGCCGATGATCGATGACGCGATGGCGTTCATCTCCATGCCCATGGCATGTGATGCGGAGCCGGAACCTACATGCAGGAAATAGACATATCCGCCTATACCAGCAAGTATACTACAAATAAGATGAGAAATAAACTTTGTTCTTTTTACATTGATACCGAGCATCAGAGCGCTCTGTTTGTTGCCGCCCACCGCGTAAAAGCTCCGTCCGAGCCTTGTATACCTGAGTGTAAGGAAAAGAACTATCACTATGAGGAGCGCAACGACAACACCGATCTCAACATAAGCCGGCACATATATTCCCTTCTTATTGACCGATCCCATGCCCGGCACGTTGAGTCTGGTGTCTTTGAGCTTATTGAAGGTCTCATTGGCGACGTTGAAAGGCGCGGTATTTACGATCGTCGTCATACCTCTTGCAAAGAACATGCCCGCAAGAGATACAATAAAGGGCTGAATGTCGAGATATGCCACGAGGAAGCCCTGGATCAGTCCGTAGGCGAGGCCTATTCCCAAAGCGATAAGTATCGATCCCACGATATTCCCGTCGTGATAATCAAGATAAACAGCGCAGCACATGGATACAAGAGCTACCACGCCGCCGACGGAGATGTCTATGCCGCCGGCTATCATGACTATGCTCATGCCGCATGAGGTTATGATAAGCGCCGCATTGGCATTAAGGATGTTAAAGAACATCTGAGGCTTGGTAAAGCCGCCTCCCTGAAAAATGATCGCCCCGAGGTACATCAGGAAGAAAATGACTATTGTGATGGCAAGCAGCAGATTGGTATCGCTTATTCTTGTAAATATGCTGCTGTTTTTCTTTTCTTTGTTCATATCAGGCCGCCTCCTTCTTTGCCGCAGGCGCAAACCGCTTGGCCATCCGCGAAATATAATCCCTCACAACAGGTGCGGAGAAAACGACAAGTATTATGACAACTACTGCTTTATAGGCTGCGAGAGCATCGGATTTGACATTGAACTTGTAGAGCGTCGTCGTAAGGAACTGAATGATATATGCGCCCAGTATCGAGGCCCACATATTGAATTTTCCGCCGGAGAGCGCGTTTCCACCGAGTGCGACAGCGAGGATCGCGTCCATCTCGATGTCCTTTGCTATTACGGAATAGTTAATGGTCGAGAGACGGCTGACCTTAATCAGTGCGGCCACAGCCACACAGAGTCCCAGAATCACGAAGGACAGGAACTTGATGAATGTGGGGTTGATACCGTTGAGCCTCGATGAACTTCCATTGATACCCACAGCCTGCGTATAAAGACCAAGGTTGGTAAATTTCAGGACCAGCGCTATCACGATTATGCATGCGGCCGCGATAAATACCGTCGTGGGAACAGGCATTCCGGGAATGAAGCCGCCGAAGTAAGCGAACTTGGGATCGGGTACGATGGGAAGCTCGTTATTGTTTATCCAGGCTGCGATGGAACGGCCCGCGGTAAACAGGATCAGAGTCGCGATCATGGGCTGTATCTTGAAATATGCGACGAGCATGCCGTTAAACATGCCGCAGAGCATTCCGACTATGCAGGCAACTATGAATGCGACTATGATAGGTGCCTGTATGGTGTCGGGTCTTGTATTGCCGCCGCACAGCACACGTAACATTGCGGAACCTGCGATCGCTATCGTTGCGCCGACGGAAATGTCCTGTCCGCCGGAAGCTGCAGTGACAAGTGTCATACCTATCGCAAGT
This sequence comes from Lachnospiraceae bacterium, assembly GCA_024697225.1. Taxonomy (GTDB): domain Bacteria; phylum Bacillota; class Clostridia; order Lachnospirales; family Lachnospiraceae; genus Butyrivibrio. The sequence goes on along the minus strand of JAILGA010000165.1, from coordinate 13,031 downwards.
ATCGCAAGTTCTGAGCCGTAATCAAGTATCGTGATCAGAGAACCTGACAGAACCGGATACCCTGCGTTGTTAAGACCGAGTACCACCTTGAAGAATGCCGGATCATGTACAAGATTGACCACTGCCAGGATCACAATGGCTATAAAAGGGATAAACAGCTGATTGCCGACAAAGCCTTTCAGCTTTCCGAGACCTCCCGATTTTTTCTTACTCATTGTTCACCTCCCGCTATAGTGCTCATGATCTTGTTCTGGGTCAGATCATCACCCGAAAGTTCACCGACGACCTTCCTGTCTCTCATAACAACAAGCCTTGAGCAGGTTCTTAACATCTCGTCCGTCTCGGATGAGATGAAGGTGACACTCATTCCTTCGGATGCCAGCTCCAGGACAAGTTTCTGTATATCTACCTTGGTACCCACGTCAATACCTCTTGTGGGCTCATCCAGTATCAGATATTCGGGATGCATGAGAAGCCATCTTGCCAGTATGACCTTCTGCTGGTTGCCGCCGGAGAGTGATTTTACCGGTGTATCCGCAGAGGCAGTCTTGATATTAAGCTTATCGATATATTCGGCAGCAAATGCATTGGCCTGCGCTTTGCTGAAGGGCTTGAAAAAGCCGGTGAGAACCTGTAGCGCGAGGATGATATTATCCCTGACGGAAAGATCGCCTATGATACCATCGTCCTTTCTGTCCTCGGGGAGATAGGCAATGCCGTTCTTCATGGCATCAAGCGGCTTTGTGATTTTGATGCTCTTACCTTTCATCTTCACGCTGCCCTTTAATACTCTGTCAGCCCCGAATATGGCGCGCACGCATTCGCTTCTGCCCGAGCCCAGCAGTCCGGTAAAACCATTCACCTCGCCTTTTTTGATATGGAAATCGAAGGGCGCGATACCGGCGTCACTCTGCAGACCCTCTGCTTCAAAGATCTGTTCGTTCGCATCCGCACCGTGATACGTGCCCTGCTCTCCCTTTATATCCGAGAGATCGTCCATTTCCTTGCCCAGCATCTTTGCGACGAGCTGGACTCTGGGAAGATCCTTTATCTCGTATTCTCCGACCAACTGTCCGTCGCGCAGGACCGTTATCTTGTCGCAGACTTCATACACCTGATCAAGGAAGTGGGTGACAAATATGATACCGACACCGCGTGATTTAAGATCTCTCATCAGACCGAAAAGCTTCTCGACTTCCTGTTCATCAAGTGAAGATGTGGGCTCATCGAGAATCAGAACCTTGCACTCCATATCGACCGCTCTCGCGATGGCGACCATCTGCTGAACGGCTATGGAACAGCTGGCAAGCTGCTGAGTTGCTTTTGCGGGTATATCCAGAGAGGACAGTATGCGGTCCGCGTCCTCGTTCATCTTTTTCCAGTTGGTGAGAGTGCCGGCTCCGCGTCCGATGAACATATTCTCGGCGACAGTGAGATTGGGACAAAGGGTTATCTCCTGATAAACCGTGCTTATACCCAGCTTCTGCGCGTCCTGCGGCGAATGGATCTGGACCTCTCCGTGATCTTTGAGTGATATGGTGCCGCCATCTCTCACATAAACACCTGTCAGAACTTTAATGAGGGTTGATTTTCCTGCCCCGTTTTCTCCCATCAGGGCGTGTATCTCGCCTTCGTTAAGCGAAAAATCCACCCCCTGAAGGGCGCGAACGCCCGGGAATACCTTGTCGATCCCACGCATCTCAAGAATTCTCTTATCGTCCACAGCAAATTCTCCTTAATAAAACAGTGCGGCGGCTTTCCTGATGGATACCGCCGCACTGCGACTGATCACTACGAAATATCTATATCATCAGATACCGTAATTGTCAACATCTTCCTGTGTGATGGTTGCTGCGTCGAAGCCCTTCTCATCCATGATGATGGTCTTCTCGGAAACGGAGCCGCCGCCCTCAAGCTTCTTGATGATGTCGTTGATGTAGGAAGCCTAGAAAGGATTGCACTGTCCGTCATAGTTCCAGTTCTGCTTAAGGAGCTCTTCAAGTGCCCACTTGTTGCAGTCGAAGCCCATGATTATGACGTCCTTGCCAACACCGTGAGAGATACCGGCAGCATCAAGCGCTGCGACAGCACCCTTGGCCATATCATCGTTCTCGGCATAGATTACGTTGAAAGGTGTGCCTGCATCGATAACGGACTGAACGATCTGCTGTGCCTTCTCGGCGTTCCACTCAGCGGTCTGCTGTGTTACGATGTTCCAGTTGGACTCAGCGGCAACCTTGGCATCAAGTGCGCCTGAACGGCCCTGCTGTGCAGCGGAACCCATGACGCCCTGGATGTGGATCACGTTGTACTCGGAAAGTCCCTGGCCTGCGAGCCAGTCAACAGCTGTCTGGCCTTCCTTAGCCATGTCGGATACGATTGAAGCCTCATAGAGACTGGAATCAGCATCGATAGTACGGTCAAAAAGGATGACCTTGATGCCGGCAGCCTGAGCATCCTTCAGAACGGAATCCCAACCGGCTGTATCAGCGGCAGAGAGAAGCAGATAATCAACACCGTCAGCGATGTAGTTCTGTGCAGCGGCGATCTGCTCGTCATTCTTAAGGCTGTAGGAGAACTTTGCATCATAGCCGTTCGCCTCGTTGAACATAGCCTTCAGATCCTTGTCGTTAGCAGTACGATAGCCGGACTCATTGGGGTCGTTGTTGATGATACCGACCTTGATGAGGCTGCTTGTGCCTGCTTCTGCCTGAGCATCGGCAGCGGGAGCAGTGCTTTCAGCTCCGCCGGATTCACCGCAGGCGGTGAGACCGAATACCATGACGGAAGCCATGATCAGTGCCAAAATTCTTTTCTTCATAGTAAACCTCCTCTTTTTGCAGACGACAGAGTCCCATACTCTGTCTCACAGGTAATATTGTAATTAGAAAAAACGTTTAAGTCAATGTTTTTTTTCATTGAAAGATTTTTAATTTAGGAATATACTGTCATTATGATCACAAAAATTAGGGATATACTGAAAAAACCTTCGGAAGATAACGGAGTATCCGATAATCTGCTATATCTTTCGCGAATACTGCTGATCGTTTTCATTATATACACCATGGCGATCGGTATACTTTCCCATATTGAGGGCGTCCTCATTCATGGCGTTCTGTCGTTCGCGTTTACGGTCTTATTCGCGGTATGTCTGTTCCTTACATATAAAAGCAGGATCAAGACTCTTGCCACAATGATCTGCTGTCTGCTCTTAGTATATATCTTCATATTCACGATCGGCTACGGGTGGAGAGCCTCATTCCAGCAGATGATCATCGTATGTATCTTCCTGTTCTGGTATGACATTACAAGAAGCACGTTCATGAAGGTCATGCTCAGCGCGTTCGCGGGCATACTTCTGTGCGTGATAAGCGCCCTGACACCCACACTCGATGTATTCATTTCGTCAGACACCGACATATACAGACTGATAATCTATACAAATATTCTGCTGTCGATTATCTGCCTTTGCATCATAGCCTATTTCTACTGCACGCAGTTCGCGGACGCGGAAAGAAAGCTTTATCTCTACAACAAGGAGTTAAAGAAGATATCCGAGACGGATCCTCTGACAAAGCTGCCCAACAGGCGTTACGCGATCGATGAATTAAAAGAGATCGAGGACAATTATGAGGAAAACGGAAACCTGGTGTCCATCGCCATCGGCGACATAGATTTCTTTAAGAATGTGAATGATACCTTCGGTCATGACGCGGGCGATGAAGTACTCTCCTCGCTCTCTGCCCTGTTTAACGAATATATGCAGGATCTGGGATTTGTGGCCAGATGGGGCGGCGAGGAATTCCTGTTTGTGTTTAAACATTCAAACGGCGATGAGGCTTATCTTGCTCTTGATACGCTCAGAGATAAGGTAAGCCACACCGAATTCAGATTCGGCGAGGAGACCATGAAGGTAACCATAACCTTCGGTGTTGAAGAATACGGTCCCCGCGCCGGTGTCGACGAGACTATAGCCGCAGCTGACAAGAAACTCTACAGAGGAAAGGAAGGCGGAAGAAACAGAGTCGTCTATTGATCAGATTCTCTTTATGTCAATTTCCTTTCCGTCGCGCCATATCCTCTCAAGGTCATAGAAAAGTCTGTTTTCCCTGTCAAAGATATGTACCACGATATCGCCGTAATCCATGAGTATCCACTTTGCGCCGTCACCGCCCTCTATGGATCTGACCTGATATCCCTCTCTTCCAAGCTTTTCATCGACTTCGTCGCGCATTGCTTCAAGCTGCGGCCTTGAACCGCCGCTTGCGATGATGAAATAATCGCCAAGGGAAGAAACCTCGGATATATCGATCAGTCTGATATCCTCGGCTTTTTTTGCAGACAGCGCCTCCACTGCGATCTCTGCCATTTTCTTTGATTCTTCGATAGTTCTTTTTCCGGCTTCCATTTTAAGCATCCTCCCTTCTCTTTTCTCACGCGGTAAACTTGCCGCTGTAATACTTCCATGTTTCCCTCGTCATGGTGTCGATCTCTCCTCCGCTTTTCTCAAGGTATTCCAGCAGATATCCGAGGGTGACGAACAGCCCGTGGTCCAGATCCGCAAAGATCTCTTTTCTGATCTCGTCCATCTCCGGAAAGCCCTTTCTTCCGGGCTCGATTATATCAGCGAGAAAAATGATCTTTTCAAGTTTTGTCATGCCGGGTCTTCCTGTGGTATGCCATCTGATCGCTGATATCACCTCGTGGTCGGAAACGCCGTATTTATTGGCTGCAAGCCAGGCCCCTGCCTTGGCGTGAAGAAGCTTCATGTTCCTCATTTCGCATTCCGTGACCTCGATATCATGCTTTGTACAGATCTTTAGCTGCTCATCATGATCAAGGCATTTTGCACAGTCGTGAAGAATACCTGCTATCAGCGCTTTGTTCACATCACCGCCGAATCTCATGGCCAAAGAGGCCGCGGTGTAGGCCACCCCCAGTGAGTGCTCGAAGCGGTCGGCCTTCAGGACCTTTTCCATTTCTTTTCTGTATGTGCGTATACTCTGCTGCTCTTCTTTTTTCAAGGCCTGTATAAATTCCTTTCATCAATGTATCTTCTTACCGTTTCCGGCAAAAGCCCCCTTGTTGACTCGCCTTTTGCGGTCATTTCCCTGATTGCGGTCGAAGAAAGATCGATCTGAGGCATGTTGAGAATAATGGATTCTCCGCCGTATTCCCGCGTATATCTTTCCCTGAGGATCTCCAGTTCATCGCGGTCGATATCGTCCCTGGCGGTGCATACGACAGTGCTGAGTTCAAATATCCTGTCCGGTCTTACCCATTTATCCATTATGGAATATGAATCCGCTCCGGTTAAGAAGAACCAGTGATTACCGGGATAAATTCCGTGCAGTTCTTCCAGGGTGTCCGCGGTATATGTATTTCCTTCGCGTCTGACCTCGATATCTGATATATAAAAATCCGGTTCATCCTGTATCGCAAGGGCGGTCATCTCATATCTGTCCGCGGGATCGGCCACGAGTCTCGATCTCTTGAGATATGGACAACCTGCGGGTATAAAAAGTACGGCATCAAGCGACAGCTCTTTTTTCGCGTCGCGAGCAAGGGACAGATGTCCATCGTGTATCGGATCAAAGGTCCCGCCCATGAACCCGATTTGCCATCCTTTTGTGCCGTCCGGTATGATCCTCGGTGTCATCAAATTTCACCTGGGCAATACTATCTTGGGATCGTCGGGATCAGGTCTGTACAGGACGATCTTTCTGCCGATCACCTCCACAAGCGTGGACCTTGTTCTTCCGGCCACCGTTTCGCCAACGCTCCGCAGATCTTCATCCACAGTTTTCAGCACCGACAGTTTAACGATCTCTCTGGTGTTAAAGGCCTCATCGACCGACGCCACAACCTCGGGAGTCACTCCGTCCTTACCGATCTGGTGCGTCGCTTTGATGGTCTGCGCAAGACTTCTGAGATGCGCTCTCTGCTTACTTGTAAGACTTATCGCCATTTATCCTTCCATCCGTCCTTTCAAAAATCTGTGAGTGAGAGTCTTAACAGATCACTGCTCGCTGAAGTACTCAAAGCTGTGACCGTAGAGTCTCACCGTGTCGCCTTCGTTTATGCCAAGCCGTTCAAGCTCGTCATAAACGCCGTTATCCCTAAGGAAATTCTGGAAAAAGACAAAGCCTTTTTCCGATTCAAGATTAGTATATCCGAGCATCCTTTCGATCTTTGATCCCTCGACCACATACTCGCTGCCGTCTTTGTATATCTCGATCTCTCCCTGTACGGAGCGTGCATTCAGTTCATCGGGATCTATCTCGCTGTCGAAGGTCACATCGCCCTGCGGAAGCTCCTTCAGTTCGTTGTATGCAGCCCACAGCAGATCCTTTACCCCTTCGGATGTTGCTGCTGATATGGGATAAACGGGAATCTGATTCGAGTTCAAAGAAGCTTTGATCTTATTCACGGCCTCTGCTCTTTCCTCTTCCGGAAGAAGATCGATCTTATTTGCTGCTATTATCTGCTTCAGTTTTTCGAGTCCGGCCCCGTAGCTTTCAAGCTCTCTGTTTATGATCCTGATATCCTCCGCGGGATCCCTGCCCTCGCTGCCTGATGCATCCACCACATGGATAAGAAGTCTTGTGCGCTCTATGTGTCTTAGGAACTCCTTTCCCAGGCCCGCGCCTTCCGAGGCCCCTTCTATCAGACCCGGTATATCCGCCATCACAAAGCTCTCATCGATACCCAGACTGACCACACCCAGATGAGGATTCAGGGTCGTGAAATGATAATTTGCAACTTTTGGTTTTGCGTTGGAAGAGCTGCACAGAAGAGTTGACTTACCGACATTGGGAAATCCCACGAGTCCAACGTCTGCGATCACCTTAAGTTCAAGCATGACCTCGGTCTCGATTGCCTCTCCTCCCGGTTTTGCATATCTGGGAGCCTGCATGGTCGAGGTGGCATAATGCATATTTCCGCTTCCGCCTCTTCCGCCTCTCAGAACGGTGACACGCTTATTGTCTCCCGACATATCGACTATGATTCGGCCGCTTGAGGCCTCTCTGACTATCGTACCGGCGGGGACTTTCAGGACCAGATCAGCGCCGCTTTTTCCGGTGCATCTCTTTCTGCCGCCGTCCTGACCGTTCTCAGCCTTGTATTTTCCGCCGTAGTGGTAATCCGACAGAGTGTTTTTTCCCTCGTCCACCTCAAAGATGACATCGCCGCCCTTTCCGCCGTCACCGCCGTCAGGACCGCCGTTGGCCACGAACTTTTCCCTGTAAAAGGAAACATGTCCGTCGCCGCCTTTGCCGCTCTTTATGAATATCCGTGCTCTGTCTATGAAATCAGGCATGATTGTTCTCCGAAATTCGTAAAAAGGCTTCAAACACGCGGTTTGAAGCCTTTCTGATCAGTTCTTGAAATAACAGACTCTTATACCTCAACGGGGTGGACACTGGCCTGTTTTCTGTCGCGTCCCAGGCGCTCAAACCTCAGGATACCGTCGATCTTGGCATACAGGGTGTCATCGCGTCCGAGGCCTACATTGAGACCGGGATGGATGTGTGTACCCCTCTGGCGGTAAAGGATGTTTCCGGCTTTGACGAACTGGCCGTCCGCTCTCTTGGCGCCGAGACGCTTCGCCTCGGAGTCTCTGCCGTTCTTGGTGGAACCGACACCCTTTTTATGAGCAAAAAACTGTATATCCATTTTGATCATGGCTTGTACCTCCTTGTTTCCAAACTTGCGTACTTACTGTGAGCATCCACTACATCACCGATTCCCAGAATGAACGATTTCAGAAGAAGTTTCGCATCATCTGACGGCTTTTCATCAAAAATGCAGCTTATCATAACTTTGTCATCATCCGAATCGACCCGCGGTCTGTCCGTTGTGAACTTCTCGATCGAGTTAACGGTATTGATGCTGAGTGTCGATATCGCGGCGCAGACTATGTCTTTGCCCCATTTCCGAAAGCCGCTGTGATCCCTTACTTCAAAACCTCTTTCGTCACCATCGTCATCGGTATATAGCGTTATATGAGTCATTCCCGTCTCACAGAGCGATCGAATCGATCTTTACGCGAGTATACGGCTGTCTGTGGCCGTTCTTCTTGCGGTAACCACTCTTGGGCTTGTAGCGGAAGACGATGACTTTCTTGTCTTTGCCCTGCTCAAGCACAGTGCCTGTGACCTTTGCACCGCTCACGTCACCCGCGACGCTCAGCTTTCCATCGTTACTGACGGCAAGCACGTCATCAAATGTGACGGTATCACCCTTTTCGGCAGCAAGCTTCTCAACCTTGATGATATCCCCCTCGGATACCCTGATCTGCTTTCCGCCTGTCGCAATGATAGCATACATATAAGCATTCCCCCTTTCTTCAGGACTCGCTGACTTCGGCGGCCCGCTAATGCATATATCGCTGCAAAAGCAGACACTTAAATGCCCCGTCAGGCGGCATACTGTAGAACTTTATCACATATCATGCACTGTTGTCAAGAAATAAATAAAAAACGGATCCGTCAGATCGATCTTGCGGTTTTCATCATTTTTTTCATGTTGTACATATTCTGATCGGCTTTATTAAAGACAGCTTCCACGTTGCCTACGGTCTCAGGATCATATATCGAATAACCTATGGCTGCAGACATCTTTTTCTGCCAGTCCTCTTCAGCTTTATCGGCGATCTCTCTGATCGTACGGTTGAATTCGGATATGAGGCCTTCTGCGTATCCGCAGTCAGTCTCACTCATGATGAGAGCAAATTCGTCTCCGCCTATCCTGAAGACAGCGGAATGGGCAAAAATCATGCAGATAAGTCTGCACATGCATTTTATGGCTTCATCGCCCTTTTCATGTCCCCAGGTGTCATTGATCAGTTTCAGATTATTCAGATCTACGACTCCTATTCCGAATCTCAGATCCTCAGTCTCTCTTCTCCGTTCAAGTCTCTGAACTTCCTTGTCATATGCGAGCTTATTTCTCACACCAGTAAGTGAATCCTTATTTGCAAGATCATCCATCTCAGCGGCATATTGCTGCGTCACAGCCAGATCATGACTGGCCTGAGCCAGCTTATCCATATGATCCTTAAGATCCCTTATCATGTCAGCAAAGCTCTTCCCCAGAGAATCAATCTCGTTGTTCCCGGAAAACGCTCTGTCAATTTCTCCGGCAATGGCTTCGTCTTTGCTGTCGGCATAGCGGGACACCTGTTTCTCCAGGCTCCTCACAGGCTTTAAGATAAAGAAATGCAGCAGTATCATCAGAATGATCATGGCGCTTATCACCACGGCTCCGATCCTGAGCAAAACCATGATGGTATTATTTAAAATATTGCGGTTGACCTTTTCGACATTTATCTCCGTTCCGATTATCCCGAGAGTCTCGCCGTCAAGATTTACGGGCGTATAATAGCAGTATGTATGGCCCCAGGCGTTGTTGAATTCCTTATAACCGTCCTGCTTCTGCCCGGTGTACCAGGTCTTCCACAGAATCTCGTAATCCTTTGGATCATTGTGATAACGGTCGCCCAGATAGAGTCTGTTCTCATCTTCGTGATCAGCGGCTTCACCATCTTTAAGGTGATCATTGGGAGTCGTTCTTTCGCCGTCTATCATGTAGATGACGTCATGGGTGTCCTCAAGCATGACAAGATAATAGGTATAAGGGATATCAAAGGCTTCTCTGGCTTTTTCAAAATTTAAGATCCAGTATTCATGCAGAAATGTATAATATGCTTTTTTTACTTCGTCGGACAGGTCGTCCGTCTGAATATCATATCCGAGAGTCTGGCCCGGATACTCGGCAGCAAACTTCTCAGTATAGTCCGCATAGGCCCGGTCACCGTCCTTGAAATCATAAGGGATGAAGATCTCGTCAAAGTGCTCAAGGTAGTATTTCTGATATTTTTTTATTGCCGGTCCTTCGTTTTCCATGAGCGCAGCAAGATACTCACCTACGCCTCTGATATGCTCCTCGCATTCGCTCTTGTAAATGCTCATCTGTGAATAATAGGTCAGAAGACCGCCGATTAAAAGAAGAACGATCGTGAATGCCACATAGATCATTGTAAATTTCAGCATCAGCCCGCTTTTTTTTCTGCTGTCATTCATCCGCCAAAACCTCCTTTGTGACCGCGGATTATATTCTAGCATGGATTTGTGAACCGTTCAAGCGAGATGACGAATGAATTAAAACAGTCGATGATATAAGTGGATATCAGTTTTCGAAGATGCTTTCCGGTACCTGGTTCAGCGCTCTTGAAAACCCTGCAGGCAGAACCGACGAGGGCTCCACGATCCTGAAAGAAGTGATATACTCCTCGCCGCTGTCGGTGAGGGTTATCCTTATTTTAGCAGTACCCACCCGGTCATTTTTCTGATAGGCCACTTTATAATCCTCATTCTTTGTGAGGAGTGTAACGCCGTCATATACGCGGATATCAGGTTTTACACTATCACCCAGATACTCGTATTCTTCTTCGAGTCCCAGGACCCATACGCGCTCGGGAAGGCTGTCTTCTTCGACATCCTCATCGATCTGATCATCGAAGACGTCATGAAGGATATCATTTTCATCATCAGTACCGATATCAGCCGCCGCACTGTCCGAGAATACATCGACAGAAGCCGTCTTTGCAGTGATGTTCACATCCGCCGCGGGTGTCTTCACGAGGACAGAGGCGTTATTGATACCCTCCGCATATGCCGCCCAATATGTGTTGCGCGCGAGATTCCCTCTCGAGACGGCTGCCTTTGATCTGTTTGCGGGGATCTCATAGTACATGCAGAAATATCCGCCGGCATTGTAGGCACCGGTCGCTGTGTCGGATACACCCTTGAGATAATCATATACTCCTCTGTATGAGCCGTTTACCAGCTCATTTTCCATGTACTTCAGCTGACCCGCAAGAGAAGTGGTCTTCATGCTTCTTTTCTTCAGGAAATCAAGAAGAGCTCTCTTTCTTCCGTTGTGCCACTGGCATATGCCGTAGCTTGTGCCGCCGTCTCCGACAGACCAGGTCTTAAATCCCGATTCACAGCAAATGTTTGCAAGAACACCGCATGCGGCCGCTGTATTAAGGTCCATCACCTCGGTCAGATAACGGAATATGATCCGCTCATTTCCTTTCATGTTAGCGGTGACAGTCTTTACATCGGCATTGTCTGCCGTAATAAAGTCATCATCGGAATAGAGCCAGTCATCCACTCCTCTGGGCGTTTCTTCGTCTTCTTCCGATACATCAGTATCAGCGGCTTCGGTATCGACAGATGCAATATCATCGGTGTTTACGGGATCCTCTTCGGGGATGTCTTCACCGTATATATCCTGGAAATAACTGTCGCCTGAAAATACACCCTCACCTGAAAAAAGTGCGTCACTGACTGACTGGGTCGCCGAAACATTCTGCAGCCGTACGATCTGTATCTGATCCTCGTCCTGACCTGCTTCCGCACGTCCATAGAGTGCAGGAAGTCCCACGGATGCAGCTTCCTGTCTGACATCCATTGCACCCGAAGACGGCGCAAGCGCCGTCGCAGACTGTATCAACATGAGTATGATTGCCGTGAACTGTTTGATCATGGGTAATATAATAACATAAATCGAAGGTGTTACCAGTTAAGACTTTTTTAAGTTTGTTTTGCAAATATCGATAAATTTAAGTTTGCGGTAAAGCTCCAGCTGTACAGTTCAAAACCGCTTCCCGAGAATGCTATGAAGATGTCATGGACGCCTTTTATCACATCTTTAAGTTCCGCGCTCAGTTCGATAACTTCATCGCCCGGATTATTCACCTCAATTTCTGCGAGGACTCTTCCGTCCGGAGTGTCAGGGATAACACAGATACGGCCGCTGCCGGAACCGCGTATACAGGCTGTGAAGCCCTTGGCTCCTGCCTCACCGAAATCCGCACCGAAGATCTGCACCCAGCTGCCGTCACTTATATCGGTAAGTATCATGTCGCCCGAGCCGTATTTCTGTGCGGTCTCTCCGAACTGCCTTGTGGTAAGTCCGGCGGAATTTCCCATTGTGACAGCGGGAATCTTCTTATAAGGGTCAAATGGCTTTACCTGTTCAACGCCTTTTAAAGTACCTTCGCTTCTGGCGGGAAATCCGTTATCGTCAAGAACGAGCCTGTCTATGTTGGTGCTCCTGTAGCCGTGCAGAGAGTCCATCGCCTTTTCAAGCAATCTCGCGTGATAGGTGATATACCACTGTCCCATGAATTCGAACATGCAGTGGTGATTGTTGCCGCCGTTTCCGAAAAAGAATCCCGGATTCTTAAGTACCGGAGATGCCGGTTCAAAAGGACCCATGGGGTTATCTGAGGACATGGTCATGATCTCTCCGTTATCAAACCCCAGTTCCCTTGTGGCTTCCTCGGTGACATTGAAATTAGTGCAATAGGAATAGATATACTTGTCGCCGAAGCGGTTTATGCCAGAATCCTCAAAGAGATAAGCCACATGCTCGATGGGCACGGGATCACCGTCAAGATGTATCATGTCATCAGAAAGCCTGGCGACTCTTGCGGTACCGGGATCTGATGCCCTGTCGGGGGAAGGTATCCCGCCGCCCACATAGATATAGGCCCTCCCGTCATTATCCATGAGCACCGCAGGATCAAAAAGCCAGGTGACATCGGCGCAGTTTGGCGTATCCCTTGAGATCAAAGGTCCGCCGATGGGATCCGTGAATGGGCCTGCAGGAGAATCGGCAGACAGGACCGCTATACCGTTTCCGCTGTTTGCAAAATACAGGAAAAATCTGTCCTTTCCGTCTATGTTCTTCCAGGCGGCAGCTGGCGCCCATGAGTTGTTGCCCCAGGTCGCCTGACCGTTCTTTCCGGCGGCATATATGGTCCCGTGATCCTGCCAGTTAACGAGGTCATCGGAGGATATTATATTTATCTTATCTATGTTGGAATAGTTGTTCTCTTTGACGGTGCCGTCCTCTTCATACATGTGGTCATCTCCGGTCATGTATATATAGACTCTGCCATTGTATACCAGTGCATATGGATCGGCCCCGAAGCGCTGCACCATCAGCGGATTGTG
>JAILGA010000161.1 GCA_024697225.1 Lachnospiraceae bacterium | reverse complement strand
GGACGGATACTTGTCCCCTCTGAAAGCCTTTATGCACTTGGCGATGAGAGTCGCAGTCTTGACCGCTCCCATGTTCTGCATTCCGGTCGCCTGCAGTATCGCTCCCGATATGCCGGTACCGTAGCGGCTTATGTATTCGCGTGCAATTATGGCACCCATGCTGTGTCCCATGATAAAGATCGGGACGCCGGGATTCTTCTCCTGTACGGTCTTCTTCAGGCGGTGTACATCTCTTACCACCACGGTTGCAGGATCCCGTTTGCAGAAATACCCCCAGGTGCCATCCGGAGTTTTGGATTTACCGTGGCCGAGGTGATCGTTTCCGATGACCATGATACCACGTTCCGCCATCCAGTTTGCATACTCATCGTAGCGCTCAATGGCCTCGCTCATACCATGTACAACCTGAAGGATAGCCTTCGGCTTTCCTTCGGGAATCCACATGCAGGCGTAGAGCCTGGTCTCGCGGTCTCTGGAATCGTATCTGATTTCTTCCTTCTTAACCATGTATCACCCCACGTACGATCATTTCAGCATTCCGTGCGCTCTAAGGTTTTCTTCGGCCTTTTTTTTGGCTTCTTCGTAATCCGCCTTCTGTTTCTTTGTGATCTCGGCGGCTCTCTCCAGTACTTCCTTGAGATCTTTCCGGGCGAAGAGCATCACCGATCCCTCCTGTACCTTGTTTCCGTTCGGATAGAGGCCAAAGGTGGTAAGTGTATCAAAGGTTCTGAGGGGAGTACCGATGGCCCGTGCCACCGCTTCAGCGCTCTCGGGCATAAAGGGATACAGCAGTCCCGCTCCGATGGATATGGCTTCTGTCAGGTTGTACAGAACTGTCTTAAGCCTGCCCTTTGAAGCCTCGTCCTTTGCCAGGATCCAGGGCTCCGTCTCATCGATGTATTTGTTGCTCCTTTTGAAGATCTGGAATATTTCTGTCAGGGCTTCAGCGACGCGAAGCTCATCCATTTTCTTTTCCACCTGCTCGTAGGCGCCGGCGGCCAGATCCTTGAGCTCCTTATCGACGGGGGCACTCTCTCCCGCATCCTCCACGATGCCGCCGAAGTATTTGTTGGTCATGGCGACGGTTCTTGAGACCAGATTTCCGAGAGTGTTGGCGAGATCGGTATTGTAGCGCTCGCTCATGAGCTCCCAGGTGATCACGCCGTCGTTGTCATATGGCATCTCGTGGAGAACAAAGTAGCGCACGGCATCCACGCCGAACACATCTGCCAGATCATCCGCGTAAATGACATTTCCTTTGGATTTGCTCATCTTCTCACCGCCCTGCAAAAGCCAGGGATGTCCGAAGATCTGTCTGGGCAGCGGGATGTCGAGGGACATAAGAAAGATCGGCCAGTAAATGGTATGGAATCTCATTATGTCCTTACCCACCAGATGAAGATCCGCAGGCCAGTATTTTTTGTAAAGCTCGCCGCAGTTTCCGTCCGCATCATATTCCACACCGGTTATATAGTTGGACAGCGCATCCAGCCACACGTAGACCACATGATCGGGATCGAAATCAACAGGTATCCCCCACTTGAAGGAGGTTCTGGAGACGCACAGATCCTGGAGTCCCGGCAGGAGGAAGTTGTTCATCATTTCGTTCTTTCTTGCCACGGGCTGGATGAATTCCGGATGAGTGTTGATATGTTCTATCAGCCGGTCGGCGTATTTGCTCATTTTGAAGAAATATGCCTCTTCCTTCATTGAGTGCACTTCGCCGCCGCATACCGGGCATTTTCCGTCCGCGAGCTGGCTTTCGGTATAGAAGGCTTCGCATTCGGTGCAGTAGAGACCCTCATAACTGCCCTTATAGATGTCTCCCTTGTCGTACATCTTTTTGAAAATCTTCTGTATCTGGCGCTCGTGATCGGCATCGGTCGTGCGGATGAAGCGGTCATAGCTGGTTCCCATCAGATCCCACAGCCTCTTTATCTCCGCGGAGGTCTTGTCCACGAACTCCCTGGGGGAGGCGCAGCCGTCCTCGATGGCGCGCTGCTCGATCTTCTGGCCGTGCTCATCGGAGCCCGTCAGGAAGTGGACGTCATAGCCGTCCGCCCTCTTATAGCGCGCAATGGCATCACCGAGAACTATCTCGTAATTGTTGCCGATGTGCGGTTTGCCGGATGTATAGGCAATAGCTGTTGTCAGATAGAACTTTCCTTTACTTACCATGATAAAACCTCACAGCCTTCCTCAGTCACGACAACCTGGACCTCCCACTGCGCCGAGGGCTTGCCGTCCCTCGTATATACCGTCCATCCGTTGTCGTCATCTATGTATATATCTTCATCACCCATATTGACCATGGGCTCTATCGTGAACACGAAGCCCGGTACCATCAGCATCTCGGTACCCGGCCTGGATACATAACTTACGTACGGCTCCTCGTGGAACTCGAAACCGATACCGTGCCCGCCGATCTCGCGTACCACGCTGCAGCCGCCTGCCACCGCGTATTTGTGGACAACATCCCCCATGTCTCCCAGGCATATCCAGGGTTTTACGGCATCTATACCCGCCTGCATGGCGCCTTTTGCCGTCTCGACGAGATTCCTTTTCTCAGGTGAGACATCACCTATGAGAAACATCCTGGAGGAGTCGGAAAAGTAACCGCGGTACTCCGTCGAACAGTCCACATTTATGATATCTCCGCTCTTCAGTACATCCTTATCGGAGGGGATACCATGACACACCTGTTCGTTTATTGAGGTGCAGCAGCTCTTCGGAAATCCTTCATAGCCAAAGGGTGCGGGAATACCGCCCATTCCTCTGGTCACCTCGTCCACTATTTTATCTATTTCGAGGGTGGTCATGCCTTCACATATTTTTTCGGACACAGCATCAAGAGCTGCAATGTTTATTTTTGCGCTCTCTTTTATTCCCTCGATATCTTCTTTTTTCTTGAGCAGTTCCCGTCTCGGAACCGTTATGCCCTGTCTCTCAAAACTGAGGATCCTGTTGTCAAAGGCCTCGTGACAGGTCTTGTATTTTCTGCCGCTTCCGCACCAGCAAGGATCATTGCGACCCGGTTTCTTCCAGGTGAGCGCCTGTGTGGGTGCAGCGGCATGCTTAAATGCCATAAATTTTTCCGCCTTATTATATACTAGGTGTTATTTTATCATGTATTGCCCATTGTTGCAAGGAAACGGCGGCAATTATCCGTTATGTTGCCCTTAAATATCGCGGATCCTGCAACAATTACGTTCGCACCCGCATCGAGGACCACCGGAAGCGTGCTGTCGGTGATGCCGCCGTCAACCTGTATGTCAGCTTTTATCCCGGCCTCATCGAGCATTTTTCTGGTCTGCCTGATCTTTTCGGTTGTTTCGGGCATGTAGTCCTGGCCGCCGTAACCCGGTCTCACCGTCATGACCAGAAACTGTTCAAGCTCATGCAGATACGGCTTGAAAACTGAGACGTCGGTCTCGGGTTTGATCGCCATGCCGGCCTTTTTGCCGCGCTCATGGATCTTGCGGATCAGGGCTTCCAGTTCCTTGGGCTCTCTTGCCACCTCCTCATGAAAGGTAAGAACCTCGGCGCCCAAATCGATAAAGGTGTCAATATACCTTATGGGATCAAGGATCATGAGGTGTACGTCAAATACAAGCCCGGTGCGGGGTCTGAGTGATTTAATTATCGGCATACCAAACGTGATGGACGGTACAAAAACACCGTCCATCACATCTATGTGCAGATACTCGGCTCCCGCGTCCTCCGCTTCTTTGACCTGCTCACCGAGACGGGCAAAATCAGCAGAAAGTATGGAGGGAGACAGGATATTCTTCATCGTCATTTACCCAGATATTCCCTGACTGCAGCTGCAACGCCTTCTCCGTCGAGACCATACTTGTGCATCAATGCGGAGGCGGAACCGGACTCGCCGTAAACATCCTGCATGCCCAGCTTCTTTACGGGGGTGGGAGCAAGTTCTGCGAGCGCATCGCATACAGCGCTTCCCAGTCCGCCGATAACGGAGTGCTCTTCAACGGTCACAACCCTGCCGGTTTTCTTTGCGCTGGCGGCGATAAGCTCCGCGTCCAAAGGCTTGATCGTGCAGATGTTGATGACCTCCGCGTCGATGCCGGCCTCAGCGAGAGCCTTGGCGGCCTCGAGAGAAGAGTCAACGCAGACACCGGTGGCGATTATGGAGACGTCCTTGCCCTCCTTGAGCACTGTGCCCTTGCCCAGTTCAAATTTATAATCCGGGCGGTCGTTGATGACCGTGCATGCAGCGCGTCCAAAGCGGATGTAAACCGGTCCCTCGTGCTCAATAGCCGCGCGCACACAGGCCTTGGCTTCGATGTCGTCAGCGGGGCACATGACCACCATTCCGGGGATCACGCGCATCAGAGCGAAGTCTTCATTGCACTGATGGCTCGCACCGTCCTCACCGACAGTGATGCCCGCATGGGTGCCGCCGATCTTGACATTGAGGTGGGGATAACCCACGGAGTTTCTGACCTGCTCGAAGGCACGGCCGGCGGCAAACATTGCAAATGCGCTTACAAACGGGATCTTGCCGCAGGTGGAAAGACCTGCCGCTATATCCATCATATTGGCTTCCGCGATACCGCAGTCTATATGACGGTCGGGAAATTCCTTCATAAAGGTGGCGGTCATGGTCGAGGCTGCGACATCGGCGTCAAGGACCACCAGATTCGGGTACTCTGCGCCCAAAGCTTTAAGGGCTTCGCCATAGCTGACCCGGGTTGCTATCTTTTTAACATCACTCATCTTTTCGCCCCCCTCACTCTAATGCCTTGCCAATGGCTTCAAGATCTTCCATCGCTTTGGCGTATTCTTCATCATTCGGTGCCTTGCCGTGCCAGCCGACCTGATTCTCCATGAAGGAGACACCCTTGCCCTTGACACTCTTTGCCACAATGGCTGTGGGCATGCCCTTTGTATTCTTCGCCTCTTCAAAGGCAGCCCTGATCTGGTCGAAGTCGTGGGCATTGATGTTGATCACATGGAAATTGAATGCCTCAAACTTTTTGTCGATCGGATAGGGTGAGCAGACCTTGTCGACGGGACCGTCGATCTGCAGGCCGTTGTTATCGACGATGACCGTCAGGTTGTCGAGCTTCCTGAAGCCCGCGAACATGGCGGCCTCCCATACCTGACCCTCCTCGAGTTCGCCGTCGCCGAGCATCGTATAGACGCGGTAGTCCTTGTTGTCCATCTTCGCCGCGAGAGCCATGCCGCATGCCGCCGAGATGCCCTGGCCGAGAGAACCGCTGGACATATCAAGTCCGGGCAGATACTGCATGGAGGGATGTCCCTGCAGGCGCGATCCCAGATGACGGAGAGTCTTAAGCTCCTCCACCGGGAAATAGCCGCGGTTGGCCATGGCTGAATAGAGTCCGGGGGCGCAGTGACCCTTGGACAGGACGAATCTGTCCCTGTCGGGATTCTTTACGTCCTTCGGATCTATACGCATCTCTTCAAAGTAGAGATAGGTCATCAGATCCGCGCTGGAGAGCGATCCGCCGGGATGTCCCGCTTTCGCCGCATGAACGGCGGTCACGATCCCCTTGCGAACCTCATTTGCTGTTTTCTGAAGTTCTTTGTTGGTCATCGACGTTTCCTCCGAGTAAAATAAACAAAATGACAAAACGGACTTCCTTATGATAACATAGTTCTGTTAAAAACGCATTATTTTGTACGGAGATTTCATGATTTCTGTATGTTTGATATGGGCGGATGCCGCTGTTACCTGTTATATACTTGGCTTTTTTATACTGTCCCGCACCGGGATGTCCATCCCGCGCAGGCAGAGCGCGTACATTCTGACGGGACTGGTTGCCGCCACCGTATATGCGCAGACCTGGAGCCTCTTCGGGGGAGTGGGAGGAGCAGCGCTTATTACTCTGAATGCGGTATGCCTTGTTCTCGGCTTTATCTGCAGAAAGGATGCGGTAAATGTTTTTTGTGCGGCCCTCCGGCGGCTGAGAAAATCCGGCGGACGGGGAGTTTTATACGTCCTGTGCGCAGCCCTGTGGATTCTTGTCTTTGCGGCAGGTACCTCCTGCGGACAATGGCATGTTGATACTCCCCTCTATCATGCGCAGTCGGTTCACTGGATAGAAGCATACGGCGTGGTGCCCGGACTCGGCAACCTGCAGAGTCATTTCGCATACAACAACGCCTGCTTCTCTCTGTATGCGCTGTACAGTTTTTCGTGGCTGGGCGGTCAGTCATTTCACGCCATGTCCGGTTTTCTGGCACTTGTTGTGTCGTCAATGTGTCTGTTCAGGGATAAGACATGTGAGGACGTAAGCGTCACCGGGCTTTTTGTCAGGCTGGCGGTACTTGCCGACATATGGCTTCAGTTCGATGAGCTGACTTCGCCCTCTTCAGATGGGTTTTACCGTCTTTTGTGCAGCGCGGTGATACTTTTGTGGTACGAGCTTCTTTGCCGGAAGGAGGCATCTCCCGTGCCGTATGCCTGGGTATGCATGCTGGCGGTCTATGCTGTCACGGTGAAGCTGGCTGCGGCACCGCTCGTTCTGTTGTGCATAAAACCGATAGTGATGATACTGAAAAGCAGGCAGATCCGGAGATTAAGGGTGCTTTTGTTCTTCATCTGCTGTGCAGTTACTGTATGCCTGCCGTTTTTTATACGTGGCTTTATCCTCTCGGGATGGTTTCTGTATCCTGTGCTCCCGCAGCATTTATTTGATGTACCGTGGCGCATTCCGGACGGTGTGGGGGAGTACGAGAGGCTTGAGATCGCCGCCAACGGATTCAGGATATTCGATACGGCGGGTATCGTCGCCTTTGGAAAGACGAATCATCTGCATTATGTGAAAACGTGGTTTGAGGGTCTTTCGCCCATTGCCGGGCTTCTGGTCATAGCCGCTCTGGGTGCCGTTGTTCTCGTGGGTATGCGCGGTATGGGCTATATGTTCGGCGCCATGGTACGAAGAATGCACGGAAGTGAAAGAAAAAACGGTCGCAACCTGTCGCAGAGCGCGGGATACCTGTTCCTTGAAACCGTTCTTGCGGTGTGCGTGTGTTTCTGCTTTTACTCTTCGCCTCAGATCCGCTTTGAGGAGGTGCTGCTGCTTCTTCTGTGCGGTCTGGTTTACGGAAATGTCGCAGATGTCTGTATCCTAAGGCTTCCGGCGGCTGCGGGAAGCTTCCTGCAAAAATGTGTTCCTCCGCTACCGGTGTTTGCGGCAGTCCTGCTTCTTCTGCTCGTTTTGATATCCGGGGAGTTGTCTCTGTCGCATCCCTTTCTGCAGCAGGATTATGACCGGTATCCCGTCACCCCATACCGGATAGGCGGCCTGGAGTTCTATTATCCCACAGAATATGTCTACACCGGGTATTACGCCTTCCCCGCCACCAGGTGGAGGGTTCAGGATGCCATCCCTCTGGGCAAAGATATCCGGGACGGTTTCCGGCCTGATAACTGATACTTAAGCGCGTTGCATAATCCATGCGCGCCTGTTATGATTATGAAGTCATATATTTGCCCACTTATACAATGAGCAGGAGGTGGATAATGGGAGATGTGAAAGAACTGATAGCAAACGGGAAGGCGGTACTGGGCATAGAATTCGGCTCTACCCGCATAAAGGCGGTCCTTATAGATGAGGCGCATCGCCCTGTGGCCCAGGGCGCCCACGACTGGGAAAACAGGCTCGAGGACGGCATCTGGACATACTCACTGGATGATATCTGGAACGGGCTTACCGATTGTTATGCGAACCTTGCGGCTGATGTAGAAAAGCAGTATGGCGTGAAGCTCACGAGAGTCGCCGCCATGGGTATATCAGCAATGATGCACGGCTACATGGCTTTTGATGAAAATGACAGACTCCTTGTTCCGTTCCGTACCTGGCGCAATACGATAACCGGCGAGGCCGCAAAGAAGCTCACGGACACCTTTGGCTTCAATATCCCCGAGCGCTGGAGCATCTCTCACCTGTATCAGGCGATCCTGAAAGGGGAGCCTCATGTACCGCAGATCAGATCCTTTACGACGCTCGCGGGTTACATACACTGGCAGCTCACCGGCGAAAGAGTTCTGGGACTTGACGATGCCTCAGGCATGTTTCCCGTTGACCCTGCAACCTGCGATTACAACAGTACCATGATCGAAAAGTTCGATGAGCTTCCCGAGGTGAAGGCGCTTGGCTTTAAGCTCAGGGAACTTTTGCCGAAGGCACTCCCCGCAGGGGAAAAAGCCGGAACGCTCACAGAGGAGGGTGCAAAGAAGCTCGACCCCACAGGAACTCTGCAGGCCGGCATTCCGCTCTGCCCTCCCGAAGGTGACGCAGGCACCGGTATGGCAGCCACCAATTCCGTCGCAAAGCGCACCGGAAATATCTCCGCCGGAACCAGCGTCTTCTCGATGGTCGTTCTGGAAAAGCCTTTAAAGGCGGTCCATCCCGAGATCGATGTAGTCGTGACGCCCGACGGCGCCGAGGTCGCCATGGTCCACTGCAATAACTGCACCTCGGATCTTAACGCATGGGTGAAGCTATTCAAAGAGTCATTGGCTCTGTTCGGCCTCGAGCCTTCTGCTGATGAGCTCTACGGTAAGCTTTATCTGAATGCTATGAAGGGCGATGCCGATTGCGGCGGACTTCTCGCCTATAATTATTTCTCCGGCGAATCGATAACCGGCTTTACCGAGGGACGTCCGCTGTTCGTGCGCAGGCCCGATGCCGGAATGAATCTCTCCAACTTCATGCGCGCACATCTCTATACGGCTCTCGGTGCTCTCAAGGTGGGAAATGACATCCTGCGCAAGGAGGAGGGAGTCGCAGCCGATTTCTTCTACGGCCAGGGCGGATTCTTTAAGGTTAAGGGTGCCGGTGACAGGGTTATGGCAGCGGCGCTCGACACGGAGATCCGCATGATGGAGACAGCCGGTGAGGGCGGTCCCTGGGGTCAGGCACTTCTGGCGGCATACATGCTGAACAGAGACGAAGGAGAATCTCTGGGCGATTATCTGTCGAAAAAGGTGTTCGGTGAGGGCAAGGTAGATAAATTTAAACCGCTGGCGGAGGATGTCGAAGGTTTTGACCGTTTTATGGAAGATTACCGCGCGGGTTATTCCATCGAGCGCGCCGCGGTGGAGTCTCTGAAATAAGAGGTTCTGTTTCATCCGGAAAGGAAACGAAAAATGCTTGAAGAACTGAAAAAAGAAGTATGTGAAGCCAATCTGCTGCTCCCCAGATACGGTCTGGTGACCTTTACCTGGGGAAATGTGAGCGCCATCGACCGCGCGAGCGGATTGTTTGTCATAAAGCCCTCAGGGGTCGAGTACGACGGGATGAAGCCCGAGGACATGGTCGTGATGGATCTTGACGGCAACAGGGTAGAGGGGAACTATAAACCATCCAGCGATACGCCCACGCATCTGGAGCTTTACAAAGCCTTCCTCGGTATTGGCGGTGTCGTTCACACCCACAGTTCCTATGCGACAAGCTGGGCTCAGGCGGGACGCGACATTCCCTGCTACGGAACGACTCATGCGGATTATTTTTACGGCCCGATACCCTGTCTCAGATGCCTGACAAAGGATGAAATAGAGGATGCCTACGAGGAAAACACGGGTCATCTGATAGTCGATGAATTCAGGCGCATGAACATCGATACCGCCGCGGTGCCCGGAACTCTCTGCAAGAACCACGGCGTGTTTTCATGGGGCAAAAATGCCCATGAAGCCGTTCACAATGCGGTCGTCATGGAGGAGGTCGCAAAGATGGCCTATCGGGCGGAGGTCATAAATCCCCGCATACAGCCTGCGCCTCAGGAGCTCCAGGACAAGCATTATTTCAGAAAGCACGGCGCAAACGCCTATTACGGTCAGTCATGAAACAGCATCTTATCTATGTGCTGATCGGGAAGAGCTCCACCGGTAAGGACAGGATGTACAGGGATCTTCTGGCGGATGAGGCACTGGGACTGAGAAGAGTCGTGCTCTACACAACACGTCCCATGCGTGAGGGCGAGGAGGACGGAAAGCAGTATCATTTCATAGACGAAGAAACATACCGGAAGTGGCACGACGAAGGGCGGATAGTCGAGGAGCGGACTTATGAGACCATGGCCGGCCCGTGGCGGTACTTCACCGCCGATGACGGTCAGATCGATCTTGATGCAGCAGATTATCTGATGATCGGAACACCGGAGTCCACTGAGAGTCTCCGCTCATATTACGGAGATGAGAGGATCGAACCTTTATATATCGATACGGATGACGGAATCCGTCTTGAGAGGGCGCTTCACAGAGAACAGAAGCAGGAGCACCCTCGGTACGATGAGATGTGCAGGCGTTATCTGGCGGATCTGAAGGACTTTTCGGAGGAAGCCCTGGAAAGGGCGGGTGTCAGAGAGCGTTTCCTGAATAATGACAGCCCCGAAGAGTGTCTTGAACAGCTTAAGGGTTATATCAGAGGATCGGATTGATATGACCGGTCATACGGAAAGGAATGCATGGATATAAGAGTAAATCAGATCCAGCAGGCCTCACAGGTTGCGGAGAATGCTCCCCGCGAGGAGGCAACCGGAGAGTTTAAGTTCATACTCACGTCCCGTGTGGCTGATGAGGGACTGGCGGAGCGCCTGAACCTCATGATGCAGGATATCGTCTCCCAGGGGAAATCCATCGGCAAAAGACGTGATATCAGGGATATGCAGCATTACCGCACCATGATCAAGGCATTTCTCAATGAGGTGGTGAGCCGCTCTCATGAGTTCTCGCGCGAGAACTTCCTGGACCGCAAGGGCCGCCACAGAGTTTACGGCATCATAAGGGTGGTTGACGAGACTCTGGACGAGCTGGCGCAGGAGCTGATGAAGGACGAAAAGGACAACATCGCCATTCTTTCCAAGATCGGAACCATCGAAGGTATGCTTCTGGATATCTTCACGTAATACACATGACTGCATTCAGGGATATTATCGGACAGGAACAGGCAAAAGGACACGTCCGCTCGGTTCTTGCGACCGGGCGGATGACTCATGCCGCTCTGATAACGGGTGAGACGGGCATGGGAAAGAAGATGTTCGCCAAAACCTGGGCTCAGGCGATTCTGTGCGAGGACAGGCAGATGGTTTTCGGGTTTCCCGAGCCCTGCGGCAAATGCCGCTCCTGTGTTATGGCCGAAGCGGGGACACATCCGGAGATCAGGATCCTCACGCATGAGAAGGCGGGTTACGGCGTCGGCGAGATCAGGGATCAGCTGGTGAATGACGCCGCACTCAAGCCGATGATCAGCGACTACAGGATCTATATCATTCCCGAAGCAGAGAAACTGAACATACCATGTCAGAATGCGCTTCTGAAGACACTGGAAGAACCGCCTTCCTATGTGGTGATCATGCTGCTTGCGTCGAATGCGGGCACGCTTCTTCCGACTATCCTCAGCAGGGTTATCGAGCTGCCCATGCGGCCGGTGAGCGATGAAGACATAGTGCAGCTCCTCATGAAAGAGGAGAAGGTAGCCGATTATCACGCGCGGGAATGTGCCGCCCTCGCCGAGGGAAATGTGGGCAGGGCGATCCGCTACGCCGGTGACGCTGACTTCCGCTCAAGGCCGGAACGTGTTATCAGGCTGCTCTCTGACATTAATGACACAGCCACACCCGATATCATGGAGGCGGTGAGGGATATCCTGATCCCCCGTGGGGACGATGACTCCCCTGCCAAAAAGAAGCGCAATCTCAAGGACGCCGGAACCGATGAGCTTTTAAGCTTTCTTGCGATCCTTCGGACCGTAGTCCGGGATATCATGGTATACAAGGCAGGCGCCCCTGAGAAGCTGGTATTCAAAAAGCACGAGGAGTACTATGAAAAATCAGCCGCGATGACCTGGCCGCAGTTATTCGAAAAGACCGCTCTTATCGATGAAGCGGAGGACTATCTTTCCTCAAATGTGAACACGGAGCTTGCCATAGAAATGCTGATGCTGGGGATGCGCACTAATCAGTGATCCGGACAACAGCAGTTCCGGTGAAATTCCCCATGCCGTGAAGCTTTACGGTATAGGTACCATCCTCATTAAGTACGGGATAGTCAAGGGATCGCATGGTGCTTCCGATCTTGGTGGGTTTGGTATTCCCGGGAAGGGTGACATAGACGCCCTTCAGGTTGGAGCCCGAGAGCTTTCCCTTACTGTTGACCTTAAGCTCCCCGTTTCTCTTGAATTTTGCCCGTACCCTGGGGGAGAGCTCCGTGACAGGCAGCGGATTGATGGTGAATTCACATCTGTTTTTCTTCTTTTTAAGCGCAGTGTTGATACTTTTCACCATTTTCTTCAGCTTTTTGTATTCCTTGGACGTCATGGCCTTTTTGGCTTTGCTCTTAATTGATATCTTCGGATAGAAGCTGGCTTTTTTGAGTCTGCTCACATTTGTGCAGTTATAGTAGGTAAAGGAGATCTTAAAGAGCTCTTCATCCGAAAGCTCGCAGTCCTCCTTAAAGGTTATCTGTTCTGAGATGCCGGAGAGATCAAGGTGATATCCGAGATCCGCTTTGGGCTTTATCTTTCTTCCGGCATAATATACGGACTGTCTGTAGGTGGAGGGAGCGCTTATCTCCGCCGAAACGGGTTCACCCTCCTCGTCCGTTCCGAGATTTATCGTCACAGGCTCCTCGATGTCCTTTGTCACTTCCGTGGGAGGGACATAGCTCTCCCGGTCCTCCTCGCTCATGAACTCCTCGCCCTCCTCCAAAGGCGTGGTGGGCTCGGGATCTCCGGTGTCGTCGGATCCGGATTCCGGATCATCCTCCTTCGGAGGCTCCGTGATGTCCGAGGGCGTGATCACCGAGGTCACGCAGAAGATGCTCTCCGTCTGGTCCGTTTCCATGTGCTTCTTACTGCCGGACTGGGGAGTGATCTTACACCATACGTAATAGGTACCGGTGCCCGTTGCGGTCGGAACCCCCTTTGAGAATTTATCATCCGCGGGAAGACTTTCATTATCCGTGCCGAGGGCACAGGTAAGGGTTCCTCCTTTGATCTTTACTCCCTTGCCGAGGAGGGACTGTTCGCTGCCGGTATAGGGATGCTCCTGATACAGAGGAATACTGCTCATCATCGACGGATCGAAGGGCGCCACATTCACCTGACAGGAGGCCTTTATGATATCAGGCAGACCATCCGGGTCGAGGGGATTTCCGTTCATATCGGTGAGTTTTCCCCCAAAGCCCGCATAGACCGTGATCTCTGCCTCTCCGGAGTCAAGGACGGTAAGTCTCCCGTTTTCATCGACGCTCACAGCGCCGGGGTTTGAGCTTTTCCAGAAGATACCCTTGTCCAGGGCTCCGGCGGGCTGCAGGCCTGCCTTTAAGGTGGTGCTGCTGCCGGCATACATGGTCAGGCTTGTTTTATCAAGAGTAACAGAGGTGACATCGGTTTTGACCTTGAGCAGAACGGAGTGTGAGGCGCCGTGAGAGGAGGGGTCCTCTGCCGTCACGGTTATTTCCGTTTCTCCGGCGCCCAGAGCCTTTATGTTGCCCTCCCCGTCAACGGATGCGACGGAGGGATCCTTTACCTGCCATTTAAGTCTCCGGTCGGTGGCGTTATCAGGAAATACCAGCGCCGTAAGCTTTGCAGCTTCGCCAAGCTTCAGCTCGGGAGGGGGACCCTGTATTTCTACGCGATCCACGGGAACAGGTTCCACAGTGATATCACAGCTTGCAGTCTTCTTCCCGGACACTGTGGTCACTTTGATGGTGGCTGTGCCGACGCCCACGCCGGTGACCAGACCAGACTCATCTACGGTCGCAACCGAGGGGTTACTGCTTGAGTACGTGACAGCCGTATTGTTGGCATTACCCGGATTGACAGTGCATTGAAGCCCTGTTTTTTCACCGGGCTTTATCCTGTCACGACCGGTCCAGAGAGAGACGGAGTCCACAGTAACAAAGGTGTTCACAGACAGATTTACGAGCTGTGATGAATAGTCAGTCTTTTTATCGCCGTTGTACTGCTCTGCGAAAACATACAATTCATCCCCTGCATTCCGGTCATATTTATCTGTCAGATCGATCTCTGCCGTACCGGCGGAAGCTGTGGGTTTTACAATGCGGCCGTAGTATTTGATATTATTGTTGACAGGATTACTCTTAATGACTGCGGAAATGTATTCGTTATCGCCCACCTTCGCACCTGTGTACGAGAAGGTGACAAGGCTTCCGTCATAATCCTTAAGCTCCGCGGAAAAGTCCGCGTGTCCATTGCCGGCTGAGAACAGGGAACCATCGTCAAGGAGGGTAAGCTTCAGATCGTCAGTGCTCCTTTTGGGTACAGCCGTAAGAGCATCCTTACCTATGCTTCCGGATTTCTTGCCGTCCACGGCGGGAGATACAAACTGTACGGCAGAAGGGTTAAGTCTGAAGGCGGGAAGGGCGTGCTTTTTCTGTGTTGTCGAGACAGCGGCTATCTTATATTTTTCGTCGACATCGGGAACGATGGCTCCGACGCGGTAATCTGTGCCATTATTGGTATAACTCCAGGCGGACCCGAGCCAGTAGCCGGAGGTGTCATTTGCTGCGCCGGTGTCATTAAGCAAGCTATCAGGAGTAGAACTGCAGATTTCATCGTAGACCTGCTTTGCGGACAGGAAGAAGACTTTATCTTGTGACCACTGAAGGGTGTCCCAGCCATATTCCTCGGATCCTCCCTCGGGTGTCAATTTAAAAACCGGATCATTATGATTATCATAGCCATTCTGGTCGTCTATCGCCCCTTTTTCTCCGTCGCTGAAAACGGCGTCACAGAGACTGCCACACCAGACCTGTGCGTCGCTTCCCTGCCAGGCGTTTACGTGGGACTGACCGGTATTTGCAGCTCCGTCTTCATCAAATGCTATCTCAGCCCAATATTGATCCGCCCGAAGGACAGGCCCGGAGGAGAGATCGTCATAAAACACCTTCCATATCGGAACGGCCCTGTCCGGATCGTCTTTCTTGTAATCAAACCCGCTCTCAGGCGTGGTGCCGAAATATACACGATCATCGTGATTTAAAGAATCCGTACCCTGCGTTATCCCGCTGCGGAATGTGGCGGCCCCGGCGATCAGTGGCTTAAATACGGCACCGGGACCTTCCGCTTTCGGAAATCCGGGGCAGACCCCGGCGATCTGTGCCCCTGCGATCAGCACCCCGGCAGCAAACGCTGTCAGTCGCTTGTTCCAGTTTCTGTACGATCTTTTCATAGCTTAGTCCCCCGTAAGACTAACGGTTTATATCTTTAAGTCTGATTGTACAGCATAAAACTCCGGTTTGGCAATGCTTTCCGCGCAGAGGGTATGTCAGTGTTGTCACTCAGTCGAATTTTCTTGACAATATCGGCCTCCCGTTCTTCCGTGAACATGTGGAAATTGGTCTCAACCTTTGTGCAACATTACCAAAGATTGAGACCGTGTGGGTCACACGAGCCACGCCTCACTCGCAAACACACTTCGTGTATTTGCTCGTGCGCGGCTGTCGCCGCATGAGGATCTGACGTTTATAAAGCTACGAGCCACGCCTCACTCGCAAACACACTTCGTGTATTTGCTCGTGCGCGGCTGTCGCCGCATACGTCATCCAACAAGAAAAGCGGGAGATGAGCAAGCTCCTCTCCCGCTTTTTTGTTGGATGCCTTGCGTGGCTCGTAGCTAACGCGTCAGTTCGTGATGACTTCTTCGGTCTCCTTGTTGAAGATGTGGA
>JAILGA010000130.1 GCA_024697225.1 Lachnospiraceae bacterium | reverse complement strand
TCCTCCAGATATTCCACATTCCGCTCTGCTACGGTGAAGCTCTCCGTCTTTGTCCCTGTAAGAATGCCGGAACCTGCAAATGTCAGAGTTGCTCCGCTGCCTACAGCCGTATTGTTCTGTCCTGTCACGGTCAGCATACCTATGTAATGATAGCCCTTGACAGTTACCTCGAATGTCCGATCCCTATATACCTCTCTCTCTCCGTCATATTGGGAATCATAATGATCGACCATTCTCTTTTCCATCATGCCGGTCTCTTCGTTGTAGAATTCTTCTTCTCTGGCCTTGTCATAATATGTTGTCAGGGTAACATCCGGATATGCACCGCCATAGTTAAACTCCGCAGGTTTCTCACCCAGCTTTATCCCCAGTCTTTTCTCATTTATAGCCTGTTCAATGGATATCTTCTCATACTTTAACAGATACTGCAGCTTGACCGTCTTGGGATATATACCGTTTCCTATCCGACAGTAACTTCCGGACACATATTTACCCGCTGCGTCAGTGTAGCCGGCTTCATAATAATCATCACCCATATAATAGCAATACGTCGTACCCTTTTTCCCGCTCTTTACAAAGCGCGGACTTTCGTTTGCCGCAACATCGGGAACGAAATACGGACTTGTCTTGTCAGTAAAGGTCAGCTTCTTGTTCTTCCCCTTATCGCTGAGCTCGACCTTCTGTTCCTGATCATGTCCGACCTTCTTTAAATATGTGAACATATTGGCCTTGAGCGTGAGACCGGTTATCTTGACTGTTCCGGCATACTTGCTGCCATAGTAATTACCGATACCGTATACATAAACATTATACAAATTTGCTGCGGCGATAGTACTTCCGTAGTTTACGCCGTTCTCGTTTTTCATGTGGCTTCCGCCCGCAGGAGAGAAGGATACCGTATAGTCCTCGCCCAGCTTGATCTTTTTCTTTCCGGCCTTTACAGTGATCTTGAAATCTGAAGCGCCATATTTTTTATCATCGCTCACATATTTCTTCTTCTTTGCGCCTATCTTTACTTTTGCTTTGGTAAGATCAAAGGCTGCATTCTTTGTAACCTTGAACTGCATATAGGTCGCATTGCTCTGGAAGGGATTGGGATCCTTGCCGTTGCCGCCTGCATTGAACATATTATCATCAGCGGATGTAGTCTCCCTGCTGTATCCATATACCGCACCGCAATAGTTTCCGATGCCACGGACAACACAGAGGTAATCTCCTTCCTCGGTGCATTCCTTCGGAGCCTTGCCTGTAAGTGTCCAGACCTTGGTGTCGGCATTCCATTTATAGACTTCCAGTTTATAATCCGCATCAGCATTCAGAGTCTTGCTGTAGCTTTCGGTATAGGTCTCAATGGTCTTTTTCTTCGCATTGTAAAAATATCCGCTGTTGGAAAAGCTCTTCGTCACGGTTATCTTCTTGATCTTTGTAACCGTACTGGGGGTGTAGGTATATGCCAGTCCGGAAACACCCGCCGCGTCCGATCTGTTATGACCGTAGGCCCGGCGTCCGTCATCGTTGTAATCATTATTATAGTAGTCCATCATATCCATGCTCACGAAGTCGTATCTGCTCTCGGACGCTCCGAGTGTCACCGGCAGAATATCGAAATACATGTCCGCTGAAAATCCTTTATAATCATTAATTCCTTCAACATGGACCGTGGGCCGTGAATTGTTGTCGGTCCAGGCTTTTTCGAATACTCCCGCATTCTCACCGTCTCTGACAAGCTTGACAGAGGCATTTACATTATTTTTGTATTCGATCGTATAATCCGTGCCGGCATACAGCCTGTCATATCCACCATAGGTTTTTCTGAATACACCCACTCTGAGGTCCGTTGCCTTGTTCTTTACGTCTTTCCTTTTAAGTTCAGTGCCCTGCGCTATATGTTCTCTGCCATCGAAGTACACACCGGGGATGAGTGACACATAGATATCCTCCGCCGCCTTCTTGGCAACCTGTGCAACAAAGTGATAGTCTCTGCTCTCGTTCAGTTGGAACTCTTTTGCTTTAGCGACCCATTCACCAAGAACATCATCCCAGTATCCGTCAGAATTGCCATAAGTGCAGGCATCGCTGTTCAGATAAGTTATTGAATCAGAGTATTTGCTTTGTGTTGTGCGCGCATCATCTTCCGGCGAATTGTGGCCGTCGGTATACACGGTCCAGCCCACGATCTCAGCGCCCTTGTCTTTGGCAAGAAAAGTGTCAAGGTCCTTCTTCAGCTCGCTGTAGAAAGCATATCCCGCCAGCGTCTGGTTTCCGCTGACTAACTGCGGATGATTGACTTTTTTGTAATATATATATTGATCGGTTTCATCATCATACTCATAATCATCGTAATCTTCGTCTGCATTGAAGGAACTGACAGGCTCAAGCACCCAGTTATCCTTCGGCACTCTTGCAGCTCCGCTTATCTTATATTTCTTTACAATCTGCTCGCCGTTTGTCTCGACAGTGAAGGTGGCATAGTAGTCCTTCTTGTTTATCGGGTCGTCGCCGAAGATATTGTCATAAACATCCTCTTCTTCTCCGTTTTCGATGAGCGCCTGCTCATCAGTGTCTCCGCTCTCGGCGGCCCGGGTCTCCAGACCTGTCGTCCAGACGCTCGTCGCCCCTATCACAAGGGACATGGCCAGTGCTAAAAACCTCTTCATCTTGTCCTCCTTGATCCTGTTGCCCGGAAACGTAATTCTTAACGTTTCCTGTTACTGTTACAATCCCGACTGCTCCATACCATCGAGAAATTTAATTTTAGCACCCAAACTCACGTATGTAAATATTGCATTCCTCCCGTATAGCACAAAAGCCCCGCCTGGAGGCGGGGGCTTTTTCAGCTGTTCCATGTTACAGTTTCTTCACATAATCACGTGAACGAAACCGTTTTCGTCGATGCCGCGGATCTCGCAGCCTTCAGCTATCAGTGTCTCCAGGAAAGCGACGCTCTCTCTGTCGATTTGTTCACCGGGGACCAGAGCCGGTGTGCCCGGCGGATATGGCACGATCATATCGGCGCATACCCTGCCCGCGGCTTCGCTCAGAGGTACCGGCTCCGATGGCGCATCCCAGGCCTCGCGTATCGTCATGAGCGCGGACGGGCGGGGCATCTCTGAAGCATTGGCCATACATGATGCCATCCCTGCCCCGATACTGCCGTCGATCTCCTTAAGCGCCTTTGCCAGCCTTGATATCCCTTCCTCCGTATCCATACCGGTTATGATGAGAACCACGTTGTCAGTGTCAGCCATCTCGGCCTGCAGTGCGTACTCCTCGAGAAGTCTTCTGTGCAGTTCATAGCCGCTTATCGATGACTCTATTGTCGAGATCACAAGCTTACAGGGATCCCCTGCGATGTCATCGGGCAGGATAGTGAGATGCTCCAGGTCTTTGGCGCCCTCTCTGATCCTTTGCCTGAAGGTCAAAAGTCTCCCGCTCCATCCATCGCCGTCAGCCATCGTCTTCAGACCGCTCTCTATCGAGGACATGAGCACATAGGAGGGACTGCTTGTCTGATAAATCCTTAAGAACCTGTAGGCGATGTCCTTCCGGATCAGTTCGCCCTGCATGTGGAGAAGTGCTGTCTGAGTCAGACATGGAAGCGTCTTGTGAACACTCATTATGACCAGATCCGCCCCTGCCTGCACAGCGGATCCTGGCATATCTTTGAAACCGAAATGTGCACCGTGGGCCGCATCCACGATCACCGGAACACCATACCCGTGGGCGATCCGCACTATCTCACAAGTATCCGCCACCACACCATAGTAATTCGGATCGGTTACGAATACTGCAGCAGGAAGCAGACCGCCCGCAGATGCCTGTTCCAGATGCTCCTTCACATCGCCGGGATCTGCAACTCCGGGAATATTGACACCCCGTGATGATATCCGGCGTTCCCACAGCGTATCGATCGCGGCATCATTAAGGTAAGCGGCATGATACAGGCTTATGTGCGACCCTTTGCCCGCGAGGATAAAGGGCTTATCCCTGCCGCAGAGCACCGCGGATACTGCTGCCAGCACGCCGGCTGTGGAGCCGTTAACAAGATATCTGCATTCCTCTGAGCCGTAGAGAGCCGCTGCCCTCTCCTGTGCCTCCTTTATGATGCCCGAGGCGTTATGCAGATCATCAAAGCCGTCGATCTCAGTGATATCTATGGCCATCGTCTGTGCAAGAGGCTCCGCCCCGGGATTTCTCTTGTGCCCTGGCATGTGGAAGGGATATCTTTTCTCTTTTTCCAGATCCTTCAGTCGGTCGCAGAGCAAGACTCAGTACCTGTTGTGCACCTTCTCGGCGAAGCAGAGCACGTCCTTTATCTCCAGTTCTTTTCCGTCATCGAGCACGGCTTTTCCGCTCATACGTCCGAAAACCTGATGCTGGTCAGAGACAAGGAGCTTAAAATCTATCTTTGCCGCCCGATCCAGGATCGGCACGAAATCCATCTCAAACCTGGAATCCGATGAGGTAAAGGTCCAGGGCTTGTAAATATCGTCCTCCGGTATATGGAAGGTCACATCATCCAGCTTATGCGCCTTCCCGTCATAGAAGATCACATTTTCCGAAGCGGCCTTCGTATTGCCGAAGCCGTATCCTATGTTAAATCCAAAGGCCCTGCCGTTCAGATCGCAGTTACCCGATCCCCACAGCCAGGTGTTGTCATAGGTCCACACGCCGCGCCCCCAGTCCAGAGTGCCGAAATCCGTCTCCGGATGGAATTCATATACCTTTCCGTCATATTCCATTTTTCCCGACGCGCGCATGCAGTTGATCTTCTGGTTATGGTAAAAAGCGTGCTTCTTATCCCAGGGTGTTGCTATGGTCATGCTCTCTCCGGGTGCGGGCGGCGCCTCCAGTGTGATGTCACAGGAAAAATCCTTCCCCTTCCAGAAGTCCGCGAACTCACAGCGGATGCGCCTCTTTTCGCCCTCATGGAAAAACTCCATGTCAAGACGCCTGTTCTTAAAGCGCGAAGTTCCCGATCCGGAACTCTCAGGCATATGCAGCCTTCCCATCGGGAACGGGTTCATCTCCGTCTGTGTGTGTTCCCAGGGATCATCTTTGTTAAGCGAAAGAAGAGACACCGACTGCAATCCGAGATAGCCGTCATCCGATATGGTAAACGCCCCGGCAAAATCCTTTCCCACCACCAGATAGTAATCCCACTCCTTGATGCGGACCGCAGGGGCTTTTATCATATTTCTCCTGTAAATAAAGAGCGGATTTCTTGCCCAGCCGGGCTCCGCCAGCTCCCCTTCGCCATTCAGCAGGAGCTTTTCTCCGGTGACCTCGTGATTTCTTCCCGTCGCAAACGGCATTGCCCGTCCTCCTTCATCAGTTCTTTCTCGTATCCATTTCCCAGATCAGCTCTTCCAGAGTCTGATACAGGTGTTCCGGCTCGACCGGCTTTGACAGATGCGCGTTCATGCCCACCTGCAGCGAACGCTGGACATCTTCATCAAATGCGTTGGCAGTCATTGCAATGATGGGTATGATCTTTGCATCGGGCCTGTCCAGCGCCCTGATCGCAGCCGCCGCTTCAAGACCATCCATTTCCGGCATCCGCACATCCATCAGGATCGCATCATAATAACCGACCGGACTCTTTTCGAACATATCAAGCGCGAGCTTTCCGTTTTCAGCATGATCGATCTTAGCCTCCCGCATCAGGATGATCTGCTCCATGATCTCCGCGTTGATCCGGACGTCCTCCGCCATGAGGATACGTCTGCCCTTCAGCTCGGCCCGGTTCTTTTCCCCGTAGAGGCTCATATTATTATCGCCCGATACCGGTTCCTGGTGCTGACAGTTGGTCAGTGTCACGAAGACAACAACCTCCGTCCCGACACCTTTTTCCGACTCTACGGAAATCGAGCCGTTCATCAGCTCCACGATATTTTTGGTTATCGCCATCCCGAGACCGGTACTGCCGTACTTACTGTTTCTGCTGCCATCATCCTGCGAAAAAGCATCAAATATCTTAGGAATGAACGCCTGATCCATTCCTATGCCCGTGTCTTTTATGCTGAACCTCAGCGTGGTATGATCTTCGAAAACTGCAGTCCGCTCAACAGTCATAGTGATATTCCCCGGCGCTTCAGTAAACTTGATCGCATTGGAGAGTATGTTGATGATCACCTGTTTGAGCTTCATGTCATCGCCGATATAATAGTCGCTGACGCCCCCTGTTACATGGCACTCATAATGAAGACCTTTCTCGCTGCACTGGGACATGACCATTGTATTTAACTGCTCGAGCATACCGCTGAAGGAGAATTCTTCTTTGCGTATGTTGAACCGTCCTGATTCTATTTTGCTCATATCCAGGATATCATTGATCAGACCCAGCAAATGTCTGGCGCTTGCTCCGATCTTTTCCAGATATTCCTTTGTTTCGGGCGCAAGAGAGTCATTTCTCAGAGCCAGACTGTCCAGACCGATTATCGCGTTCATTGGCGTCCGGATCTCATGACTCATGCATGAGAGGAAGGCGGTTTTGGCCTTGTTTGCTTCCTCTGCGGCCACAAGAGCCTCAACGAGCGCCTGGTTTCTGGCCATTGTGTCACGCATCTCGGTATCAATGACAGTAAGACCCAGACCCACAGCATGCACGATATGATCCTCACGGTCTACCACCTGACGTACGCCCGCCATCCGGATCATTTCATAATATTCCCTGCCGGCGCGCTGTGCCAGATACCGGTATGCGATGATCTGATCCTTTGAAAGGGCTTCACGCACATTTTCCGGATCGATAAACTTTAAAAAGCCTTCCCTGTAGTTCTCGGCTACAACATTCTCTGCATACCAGGAAAAGCGCTCAAAATAAGGGAAATGTACGCCCTCCGGTGTCTGCTCATAATCGTACGGATCCGCTCTGTAACATACGGCGTCATCTTTGTCCAGATCCACATGATAGACACTTCGGTAATCCGAGGCCAGTGCGGTTATCATCTTATCCTGCTGTTCGCGCCGCATACGCTGTTCCAACAGCGTTTTCTTATCCTGTATCTCCCTCTTAGACCGCTTTGCGTCGCGGACAAGGAATATGATTATGAGCGTCGCGATGGCGATTATGATCACTACTACGATCGCCATATTGTCCAGAAGCATGTCCACAAAATCATACGAGGACAGGCCGCCCGTGTATCGGTAAGAGATATTCTGTGCGTAATCGCTTCCCAGCACATTGATACCCCGGTTGAGGAGCTTCAGCAGTCCTTCATTTCCGATCTCCACGCCAAAGCAGCGATCGTCGTTATACCTCGACTGACGGAGCGAGAGCTCCTCATATTCTCTGTTCCTCAGGATCTCATTGGCTCGAAGACCATTCAGGGTAGTGCATTCGGCACTGCCGTGAAGCACGGCATTAAGACAGTCATCAATAGAATGATAGAAAACGATCTCCGCATCGGGATAATTCGTCTTAACATAATAATACTGCATGCGGTTATTCTCATTGACCGCAAAACGCGACGTCTTATTCCCGTCAAACTCTCCCCTGTATATGAGTGCTGTGGGTGCCGATACGACCGGATTCGACTGGTAGATACCGTTTTCTTCGGAATAATACAGTCCGCCGCCCACCGGAAAAGCAACGTCTATAGTGCCTGCGCTCATATCGGAGATCATGTCGTCATAACTCTTATACCCGCTGAAGGTCACGTCCATATCAGCAATCCCCAATGCCTTCAGGATATCAGGTATCATATCACGTATCATGCCGGTCACATTCCCGTCTGAATCAGTATCGCTGTAGGGAAGATAGTTTTCAAGATATCCTGCATGAAGTGTCTTATGAGCAGACATCCAGTCACGTTCCGCCTGTGAGAATGCCCGGGCCGTGACACTGATCGAATAATATTTTGCCCGGAGGGAATTGAGATAATTGGGCTCTTCCGCAGCCAGCATCGTCTGAGCCAGATTGAGCTCTGACAAAAAATCCGGGCGATCGATATTTACGCAAAGATAATAATCGGATGTTCCGAAAACAGTGAGGACATCCGCGTGCTCCCTTCCGTGCGCTCCGTCACTCTCCACGGCGATCACATCCGATTCTCCGGAATCAAAGCTGTTAAACAGTTGTGTGTGATCTGAATAAGTGATGATACTGGCGGTCACATCATGTTCTTTGAGGTATTGCTCCAGAACACCGACCATGGCGCTGTCCAGAACTCCGATCCTGCAGCCGTTAAGCGTCGACGGATCGGCAGTAATGTCCACATCATCGTCATGTTTGACAAGATAGTAGGATTCGTTTCCCATAACGGCTTCCGGATATCCTATCAGTGAAGCACGTTCCTCCCGCCAGGCCAGCCCGGCAAGCAGGTCGATCTCACCGTCCAGAAGCATCTGATACAGGTCGCCGAATCCTCCATAGACATACTCATATTTCCAGCCCGTATATTCGGACAGCTTGCGGTAGTACTCATATGCATAGCCGGTCTTGACAGCGCCTTCCTCCGCTCCTTCCTGAAATACTTCATTCTCATAGTAACCGACACGTACCGTCTTACTCTGATCAGCTACAAATGCAAAAGCCGGGCATGAAAGGATCATCAGAAAGATGAAACAAAGCGATATGGTGCAACAGGCGGCTCCTGTCCTGAAATTCTTTAGCCTGGTCATCATCTACCTCCGCAAATGCGATCATATTGTGCCGGCTCAGATAAAGGATACAGATGCATTATAACATTTTTGTAAGGCTTTGTTAGTGATATAGCGGAGAATTTGCGATCTTCTTTACAGCCGTTATCGCCGATGGTAGACTCATACTCTGACCGCGTGCCTCGCCAGATAAAAGCACTGATGTTTGCTTAAAAGAACCGAATTTTGGCTTCCATGTACTTCGCAGTGGTATCTGTTGTTCTTTGACGGCAGATATCTGAGGCGTGCGCCGATCTCTTTACAGGAACGGACATAAAACTTCACTATAACCCCGGTCTGCCTTTTTCCCATGTCGTTCTTAACGGTTATGTCGTCCCTGTAGTCTCCCCTGTCCACAGAAAGACCCCTTGAATCGGCAAAAGCAACATGGGAAAGCGATCCGTCTCGCTTCCAGTACATGGCTGCCACCTCGGGGGGATAGATTGCTCTGTATAGTTTCTCATCGGGTAAAAATGTATCATTCATAAAAAACCTTCACCCTTTCATTGATAGCCTCTGCGGTAGTCTCTATCTCCTCAAACAGTTCCCTGCCGTTATACATTACTATGAAAACCTCTGCTTTGCAGTCTTCCCCAATTTCGATTCCCATAAAGTCTTTTCTGGAATTACTGTATTCCAGCTCTATAGTGCCAGCCGCAGACGGAAATATCTCCGGCTGGATATCAAGTTCCCTTACGATCTCTGTGACCTTTTTCATAAGTCCCTTATCAAATGCCCTCGCGCCGTTTCCGTTCCAGTTATCTTTGAATTCCTCAATAACTGAAAGGCGGTCCAGATTGTCAGTCCTGATATCCGTAGTTTCAGTATAGCTCTTTACTGTAGGAATCTGAAAAGAATGTCCTGATAAGTCTTCTTCCCGCAGTTTAACTCCATTAAGATTAGTGATAGCATCGGAATATGCCCTCATTCTCTCGTTCTGTATCAGCTCGCGATACTCTTTTTCAGACAGAATAACAATGTTCCTGTTGTCCTTACGCGGAACTATAACGGGTTCCTCGTTGATCACCATATCAAAGTATTTTTTCAGATTTGACCGCAGTTCTCCCTGTTTTACTATCATATCATCTCCCGCATTCCGTACTTTTCTTTGTACGGATATTTGTACTTATTCTATTCTGGTCAGCTTCTTCTGTCAATGAAAAACAGAAATAAAAAAGCACTACCCGAAGGTAATGCTTTTTGTGAGTTTAGTGCCTTGAGCAGGAATCGAACCGGCGACACGAGGATTTTCAGTCCTCTGCTCTACCAACTGAGCTATCAAGGCGTAGCGGGGGCAGGATTTGAACCTGCGACCTCCGGGTTATGAGCCCGACGAGCTTCCAGACTGCTCTA
>JAILGA010000085.1 GCA_024697225.1 Lachnospiraceae bacterium | reverse complement strand
TCAGGCACCTGTGGCACAGACTCCGGTAATGCAGGCACCCGTTGCTCAGGCGCCCGTGATGCAGGCTCCGCCTGCCGCGGAGACTCCCAAATGCCCGTCCTGCGGATTGGAAGTGACCGATGACAGTGTGTTCTGCCCCGGATGCGGAACGAAGCTCAAGTGACCGGATAGAGAAGAAGGAGGTTTTCTATGGCCAGCTTTATGGATAGCGTAAACAAAGGTATCGCTACGCTGAATGTTAAGACATCCAAGCTTATGGAATCATCCAAGCTCAAGACTGCTATCGCGAATAAAGAGAGCGAGATCACTGCCCTCAAGGCCACTATAGGAGAGACGGTTTTCTTAAACCGCGGCACGTTCAATATGGATATGGTGGCCCGGCAGATAGCGGATATCGAGGAGAGAATGGCTGCCATCAAGGACTATCAGGATCAGATAGCCCAGCTTGGTGTCGAAGAGAAGAATATCCTGGGCGGCGGAGCCCCTCTGGATAATGCTCCCAAGCTTTTCTGTTCCAATTGCGGTGCTCCGAATCAGAGCGGCAACAAGTTCTGCGAAAAATGCGGCACGCCACTGGTAACTCAGTAACCTTACGGGGAAGGATCCGATATGTTTTGCAATAAATGTGGAAATAGTATTCCTGACGGAGCAGCTTTTTGCAACAAATGCGGCAATAAGATAGTTTACAGGGCACCGGCTCAGCCGGTGCCTGTTGCACAACCGGTCGTGCAGCCTGGAGCGCCAAAGAAGAGCAAAGGAGCGACTGTGCTCATCATAATACTGGCTGTTCTGGTCCTTCTGGGAGGCGCCGCTTTTTCGTGTGTGTATTTCGGGCTGGCAGATCCCCTGCTCGAGAGCCTCGGGCTGATCGATGAGTCTGATGACGAAGCGGACGAACGCTCCGTGTCAGATGATGAGGAGGCGGACGAGACTGAGGAGGATGCAAAGGAAGAGGAGACTGACGCTGCCGCGGATACGGAAGATGCCGGATCTGCGGATGAACAGACGGACGGTCAGACAGAAGGGCAGTCGGAAGAGCAGGCGGATGGATCGGAAGAGGAGGCCTGGGCAGCAGCCTACTCGGATCTGTTTGGCAGTCTCAAGACTTCATCAGGAGCTCTGTTTGCTTCAAAGGATATCAATGAGGACGGCGTCCCCGAGGAGATACTCATCGATGATACTGTCACGGCCTTTTATACCGTGAAGCCTGACGGGACTACTGCATCGGTATCCTTTGACAATGCCTTTTGTGCTATCGATGAGAGGAAGGGTCTCATCATTGCTTCAAGCGTCAAGGATCAGAAGATGTCGGATGTCACGTACGAGATCACGGATCAGGGCTTTTCCGTTGTTGAAGAGGGCACCGGCGAGATGTCTCTCGACAGAGAAGCGCAGCTGGTCATCGATTGCGAGATAGACGGAAAAAGAGAACCGTCAAGAAGCTATATCTCCTGGGCATCACGTCTTTATGGTTCTGCCATACCGCTCTCGGATCTGACTTTTGCCGATGCCTGGGACCATGAGGCTGACAAGAGCTACAGCTATGAGACTGATTTTGATTACGCATTCGACAAGACGGTAGATGTGTTTATCGCACCGAAATCCGGCACATATAAGCTGAATCTTAAAGGCGGTGCCGGAGGAGCGGACGGCCAGCGCGTGGTCGACGGTACGGCATATTATGATGGGGACGGCGCGCAGATATCAGGTACTGTGCGGATGAATGCCGGTGAGAGACTGTTCATAGTGGTCGGCGGGGCCGGCGGAGTGACTTCGACCAAGGCGAGCGTCGTTGAGGGCGGTTTCAACGGCGGCGGTGATAGTTACTGGTCCGGCGGCGGCGGAGGCTCTACGGACGTATACTATGACGGTCTGCGCATCGTATCCGCGGCCGGAGGCGGCGGAGGAAACTACGATCAGTACGGCGAAGCGGGCAGAGTCAGCTCCGACAGCAAAAATATCACCAATGACAAGAGAGGCGGCGGTACAGGTTCGACGGGCCGCGATGATGCGGGCGCCGGCGGCGGAGCCGGATGGTACGGCGGAACGGCCGGTAAAACGGATGCGGCTGGTCACGGCGGTGTGAATGGTTTTGAT
The DNA here is from genome assembly GCA_024697225.1 of Lachnospiraceae bacterium. Classification (GTDB taxonomy): domain Bacteria; phylum Bacillota; class Clostridia; order Lachnospirales; family Lachnospiraceae; genus Butyrivibrio. The sequence goes on along the minus strand of JAILGA010000085.1, from coordinate 1,690 downwards.
TCCAAGTATTTCACCAAGGATTCGGAAAAAGCCGGAAAAGCCAAACCCAAAAAGAACAAGGCAGACGGCTCAGCTTCAGTGAGTATGCAATAACGGACAGGGTTATCATGTTTCGGGTGGCGGTAAGAGATGTTTTGTAATAAATGCGGAGCGGAGATATCTGAAGGATACGCTTTTTGTAGCAAATGCGGTGCACCGGTGCAGAAAATGCATCCGGTGCATTCTGCACAGAATGCGGAACCGGTACAGCCGGAAAAGCCGACTGGGAACTCCGGGAGCATCGGAAAGATCATCGTGATCGCTTCGGCGGTTCTTATCGCAGCGGTGATACTGGCGGCTGGAGGTTATTTTTTCTACACGCGCTCTGTCGGCGCAGATGACGACCGCGATGACAAGAAGACGGAGAAGACCGCTGAAGTATCAGAGGATGAGGATGCCGGAGAAGCTGAGGCCCCGGACGGCGGAGAAGATGAAGGGGCTGCGGTTTCGGATGACGCAGAGGCAGAAACCGCTGACAGTCCTGAAGAGAACGTACAGGATGAGGAGAAGACTGATGAGGATCTGCTGAAGGAGTATATGGACAGCCTCGATATGATCAGCTTTGACCGTCTGAAAATGGATTATGTGGAGAGGAACATGGGCGACTATAAGTATTACGAGCGCGGGGAATTCCCTGTGGATACGGGATACCTGTATACCACGCTCGGAGAGTGCGACGGCGCTCCGGTTGTTTATTCTCTTTACGCAGAAGGCAGGCCTTATGAAGACGACCCGGACAACAGATATTATGAGGCCGTCCAGTTCGAAGCAGCTTATGTCAGAGGCAGGGAGATCAAAAAGGAGTACTGCGATCTGGGAGTGCTCGCTCCTAACGGAGACTCATCCTCTGTCGGTATTTATCTCAAGGATGATACCGTTATATGTTATTGCATTGGGGACAGCTATGTGGCAAGCGATGGTGAGTTCATCAATCTGACGATCTGTTCATTTGACGGAAACAGATGGCTGCCGATCATTGATGAGGGAAACGCCGGTTCCGATCTCGAGAGCGATAACGGGTCTTTTGTCCAGCAGTTCGATGCGGCCAGGGCATATGAGAGTATCGGACTCGTGAATTCGGCCGAGCATGCCAGAAATAGCTACTATATGAACGTCGAGGAAGAAGCTGACGATCTGAGACCGGTATATGTCCTGAACGCAATAAATGATTTCGACTACGAGTCCGGGATCGCTCCTGTGGTCACGTTCAAGGAATTTCCGGTCGAGATGGCACGTAAACCGCGTGAGATGACGGTTTATGATGAGTACAGTTCATATATCCTTCCGGATTCAGACTCCAGATACTATACTGAGGCCGAACTGAGGAGCCTGACGGATGACGAGCTCCGCCTCGCGCGGAATGAACTGTATGCGCGCCACGGCAGGAAATTCAAGTCCAAGGACCTGCAGGATCACTTCGACAGCAAGGATTGGTATGTTCCGATTTACGGCGCCGATGAATTTGACCGGATCCAGAATGATATTCTGAACGACTACGAGATCGCCAACCGCGACCTGATCGTAAAGGTGGAAGGATCGCGGTGAGCGGTTTTCTCGTGGTGTTCATCTAATAGACGATCTTTTTTGGCAGAAATATGTGATAGTGTTATAATATACATGATCCATGGAATATGGCATGGCGGATGGAGGT
>JAILGA010000071.1 GCA_024697225.1 Lachnospiraceae bacterium | reverse complement strand
TTCAGTTCCCCGGAATCAATGACCTCCTGAATGGAATCGGTGCGCTCATAGATGTCATCGCCCATCTGGACATACTGCTGATAGTTGTCAAATATGCTTCCCAGGGGATTCCATCTGAAAGAACTGTAGGGATCGCGCAGGTCAAGGACCATACATTTATAACCATGCTCCGAGAGAAGCTTGGAATGCATTTGGAAAAGCTCGCCCTTGGGGTCAGTACATATCATCGAGGAGCCTGCAGCGCTGTGCCCGAGTATCTGCACCACAGGGTTTACGAAGGTGGTCGTCTTACCTGAACCGGTGGCACCGATGATGATGCCGTGTGCCGGAGAGATCAGGTTGATGTCCATGTCCTTCTTCTTGCTGTTATATACGGCATAGAGCGGGACACCATCCTTTTTAAGACTTCCAAGCGAATTGTACATGGTGTGTGGAAAGAGTTCGTTGCGCTCCTTCTCAGTCATCCAGCGGGAGTTTTCAAGAGCACCCTCCACTCTCTCCGCCTTGGAATTGAGCATCTTATTGGCAACACCCTTTGCGGGATTGGCAAGATATACACCGTAGATGATCCCGCAGATCACGACTTCCACGATACCGTAGATCAGTGAAGTTTTCGAAAAGATGACTTCAGGCGAGAAATTCGGGGCAAACCCCTCTCCCGACATTGAATTTCCCAATCCCTCCATCATGGCGTTTGTAAGAGCGCCCAGTATAAAAACGCCGGCCAGCCCCCCAAGGAGCATCAGAAGCCATTTCTTCCAGTTTTCCTGAAATGCGTCTTTCATGATCCCGTCCCCCTCTTTCTAAACAGTTTTACCGGTGATCGCCGATCCGGCGCCGGTACTGTTTTTGTAGAGCCGCCACATGAGAAAAGCTGCCAGTCCTCCCATAAGGCCAAGCAGAAAGATCAGAAATTTGTTTCCGGCAAGCGCCTCCTGTGACCCGGGATAATTGATATAGATCAGCCACAGGACGGTCGATGTAAGATTAAAACCGGAGTGCATGAAAATACCGTAAAAAATATTGTCCTCACGTATCGAAAGACGGCCGATCACCCAACCCATAAAGAATGTGTAGATAAACCATATCGACGATCCGTGCAGTATGGCAAAGATCAGGGTCGTTGCGATCATGGCCGCACGCTCATCCCACTTTACAAGAAGGCGGTTCAGCATGTAGCCCCTGAATATGATCTCCTCGACTAAAGGTGTGAACAGAACGCTGGCGGCGAGACTCAAAAATACATCCCACTGTTTGTAGATATTGCTCACCTTGTCAGCATATACTCCCACCGCTCCCACTCTGGGAAGAAGCGATATCACAGCCGAAACCGCAAGTGAAGCACCTATGCCGAATATCCAGGCGCCGACCGTCTTCTTAAAGCTCAGATTCTCATGATACAGCGATGCATCCTCAAAGAATGTATGCCCGGCTTTTTTCGATTTCGAAAAAAGCCTGTGAAACGTCAGAAATGTTCCAAGTGTGACAAAGAAATTCCCGAAACGGTTCACGTATTCCTCAACTCCGAACCCGAGCCCCACCATAAGGAATCCCAGAAAAAGAAGCGTCATCGTACACAGAATATATGTCAAGGTCGGCCTTATCGCGTACGCGAGATCGCGTAAAGCACCATAGATCAACTGCTGGGACGTAAGCTCTTCTTCCCCGGCATCTCTTCTGAATATGAGCAGCTTCCTTTTCAGGTCAAGATTCATCTTTTCCTGATAATCGGTATTATTATCTTCAGGTTTCTATCTCAAGAAATCCCGAAAAGCCGGTAACATCAAGGATCTCTCTGACAGTGGGTGAAACTCCCCTCAGAGTAAATCTGCCTCCGGCTGCCTTCAGCTTCTTATGCGCAGACAAAAGCACGCGAAGACCCGCGGAAGATATGTATTTTGTCTCCGACAAGTCGACAACAACATCTCCGCCCTCGCCGGTTATCAGTGCCATGATCTCTTCCTGCACCTCGGGAGCGTTGTTTCCGTCGATACGGGGTCTCGCTTTGTAAACTGTTGCCATTGTTGTTCCTCCTTATTCTATATTGTCACTGATTAGGTTCGCGTACATCCTGAATTCCGACACCCGCCGCAGAAAGGAATACCTTCGCGAAGAGCCATATAACACTCTGCGGGGGCGGGAAAGTACTAAGATCCACCGGAAATACCGGTATCATCTTCACAAAGAAATTTACCATCGCAAAACCACCCACCACCGCGGTAAGAATGACCACGACCATGCGGTTGGCTTTCATTGCAAGAAATGCTACCAGAATACTTGCGCCGATGCACAGAAGTATCGCAAAGGGTCCGGAGAAGAAGTCTCTCAGGTTTTCCCTGGCAAACTGATATGCCAGCAGGAATATTCCCAGCAGATAGATCTTATATGCAAGCACCGCCAGAAGAAGACCCGCAGCGACCTCGATCATAAGAAGCAGCTCATCATTCGGTATCAGAGCCCACAGATAATCGCGTGCATAGCGGAAACCGAAAAAGAAAGCAGCCGCATACAGCACCATCTTATATATACGAAAACCTTCAAAGCATATCAGCGCCGATCCCGCGATGAAAAGACACAATATCGGCGCCCCTCTGAAATCAAGTCCTGCGAAGGTCGCGATAAAACTGTGAATAGCATCATTCATAGGTGCAGGCATGGGTCATACTCCTTCCTTGGCATAAATGCACATACATAAGAAATTGTAAACTTAAAATCGTAAAAAGTCTATTGATTTTTAGAAAAATAATCGTTTTTTTATTTGTGCGTATTCATTTTATATTTTATACGCATATTATATGGAAAAACACATGCTTATGACGTATAATCTACTGAATATGTTTTCCCTGATCCCGCAAAAGGAGGCGAATATGGCAGACGGCAGGAACCTTCGCAAGGAAATGGAAGCGGAAGCAGAAAAAAACGGTTCTGTGCGCAGAATCACTTTCGAGGAACTGGCGGGCGAGATGGCCGCATATAAACCCAGACCGATACGAAACCGGAAAAAGATAGCTGATCTCGATCCGTATTTCTCGGTTTTAGACAACGGGCGCGAATACGTGATGCAGAAAAAAAAGTGCAGCGATCTGGTCGAAAAACTCCCGGGCGAGCTGCAGCAGATACTGAGTGAGCTCGAAGCTCTGATGAAACAGATGACTTACGATGCCATCGAGGACGACTATGACTACCAGGACCGTATGGACCGCTATTATCTCAATATGATCCGCGTGAACCAGTTATGCGGCGAGATGAAATTTAAGTTAAAACGCCTGTCAAATAATCAGAAGGCTGTGGAAAGATACCTCGGCGAGCCCGGCTCCCCGAAGGTAACGAACTTTATGACCAGGATCGGCGTCCTGACGACCGCTGCTTCAGAATTGTCGACTTCCTGCAATATCTTTATGGACAAAATGGAGAAGGATTACGATATTCTCCTTCCCGAACATATAAAGGTACGTGAACTTGCTAGGGACAATGCCGTCCTGAGCGCAAAAATGAACTGAAGAGGAGGATTTCATGAAAAGAATTCTGACGATCCAGGATATCTCATGCCTGGGAAAATGTTCCGTGACCATCGCGCTTCCCGTGATCTCGGCAATGGGTGTCGAAACCGTCATACTGCCCACAGCGGTCCTGTCAACCCACACCATGTTCAAAAACTTCACGGTGAGAGATCTTACCGAAGATCTTATCCCCATCACAGACCACTGGAAGAGCGAGAATGTAAGATTCGACGCCATCTATACCGGATATCTCGGATCCGCTGAGGAAATATCCATAGCAAAGCACATTTTTGAGGAATTCCGCACCGATGACACTCTTATCTTCATCGATCCCGTAATGGCCGACAACGGAAAGCTCTACCCCGCATTTGACATGGAGTACGCGAAGCTCAACGCCTCACTGTGCGGCGAGGCCGACATTATCGTCCCCAATATCACTGAGGCCTGCTTCATGACCGGTATGGAATACAAAGAAACCTACGATGAGGCTTACATAAAGGAGATGCTCGATGCCCTTGTTAAGCTCGGATCAAAGATGGCTGTCATAACGGGTGTTTCCCTGAGCCCCGGCAAGACCGGAGTATACGGATATGATACCGAAGAGAAGAGGTATTTCAATTATCAGAACGACCGCGTCGATGCCGTTTATCACGGCACAGGCGATCTTTTCTCAAGTGTGGCCGTGGGTGCAATGATGCGCGGGTTCACTGTCGACGAGGCCTTTAAGATTGCAGCCGATCACACCGCCGATACCATACGCGAGACCCTGAAAAATCCCGAGAAACCCTGGTACGGTGTAGACTTTGAGGCAACCATGCCTTCACTTATCGAAAAGCTTAAATAGCTGTTACTCTGCTGTTAAACCGCAGAAGATTATTATCTTCTGCGGTTTTTTATCCTGGATATCTCAAGTGCCCTTCTCACCCGTATGACGAGAGCTCCTGGTTCAAAGGGTTTTTTCACAAAATCAACAGCGCCCAGCGAAAGCGCTTCCTGCTCCGATTCCCTGCTCTCTGTGCCCGTCAGGAATATGACCGGTGTCTCTTTTCCGTATCTTTCCACGTCGCGAAGGCGTCTTAAGGTCTCAAATCCATCGAGTCCCGGCATCATGATATCTAGCAGGATCAGATCCGGCTTCTCGCCCTTCTCGATACGTCTCAAAAGAGCCTCGCCGCTGTTGATGCAGGTGACCTTCATGCCCTCATCGCTAAGCAGCCTGCCGGCTGTCCGCAGAGTCGAGATCGAATCGTCGACTACCAGTATCCACGGCACATCTTCTCGTGTTGCTTCGATGCTTCTTTCATCCTCCAGACCTATGGCCTCCTTCTCGCATCTCACATCAACAGTGCCGCTCACCTCCTGCTTTTCCCAGCTGCTGTGTATACGCTCTATGACGCTGTCAATGTCACCTTCTGTAACGGTAGGCAAAAGCAGCAGGAAATGACTGCTGTCGCATTTCATCATAATGTCGCTGTTTCTTAAGGTATCACTGATGACCTGTCCGAATCTCTCCATTATGTCTTCAAGCTCATCCTCCAGAACATCAGGATTCTTCGGCATCACCGAGAAAAAGACACGATAGGCCTTTTCGCCGTATCTCCTGAAATACCTGAGCATATACCTGTAGATATTTCCGAAATCCTCCTGTCCCAGCCACAGAGCGTGGTTGCCTGTATTTCTTTCATCGAGGATCATTCGAAGCTTCAGGAGATTGTTTTCCTCATAGGGCACAGGCGCCTGATCGTCACTGTCACCCCGGGATATCCGGTATCCGTGTTTTCCCGCCTGTTTGACTGCAAGCAGTTCCCTGTCGGCTCTTTTGAACAGAATCCCGTAATCAGTCGGCCCGGTAAGACAGGCAGCTCCGACAGAAACACCCAAAGGAATACTCATATCCTTTCCCAGTATCCTGTATGCTTCCTTAAGCAATTCATCGTTCAGCTGCCTGGTACAGTCGGCGACAATGCTCTCCGATTCGGCGTTTCTCATAAAGACCAGGAATTCGTCGCCTCCTATGCGGCCCAGAATATCCTCTGAGCGGAATCCTTCCTTCAGCAGATCAGAAAAGGTCGAAAGTATCTTGTCGCCCATATCGTGACCGTATATGTCGTTAACAGGCTTGAAATTATCGAGATCGATCACTAACAGTATACCGGTATCCGTTTTGCATATCTCTTCAAGCCTTCTGTTGGTGCTGGTCTTGTTTAACAATCCCGTGAGCGGATCGGTCTGATTCTCTTCCGAAAGCTTCTTTATCTGCTTATTACTTGAGATGACATTATCCACGCGGTGTAGGAGAACATCAGCGTCAAAGGGTTTTCTGATAAAATCCGTGGCACCCATTGAAAAGCCCTTTGCCTCTGCTGCCTTATCGTCATCTCCCGTCAGAAAGATGACGGGGATCTCGTCGCGTTCATCATTCTCTCTTTCAAATTCCCTCAGGGCTGAAAGCGTCTCAAAGCCGTCCATTTCCGGCATAAGGATATCCAGAAGGATAAGATCCGCATCATTTCCTGCTCTCAGGTATGAGAGCATTTCCCTCCCCGACGCTATCGGGGTGACGCGCATTCCCGCATCCCGCAGAAGTGTTCCGGCCATTTTCTGGATAGTCCTGTCATCATCCACTACAACAACATGTCTGATACCGTCATTCGTTATCATAACTCTATCGCTCTCCTGACTTGGGTAGTAATAGTTTCGTATTTATTTCTGAATTCATCATGGTGCGCCCCGAGATATGCCTCATCGCCCTCTTTTGCAGCCATCTCAAGTTTTCTGGCCTCCTCCGAGATCTCATCGGCGCCCAGTGTCTTCATAATACTCTTTAACGCATGTATGCATATCCTGTATGACTTAAAATCTCCGTTCCGGTAATACTCCGCAAGTTCGGCGCTCTTCTTGTCATGATCGTCAGAAAAATCCTTAAGGAGTTCAAGATAAAGATCCGTCTTGACGGAGCAGTACTTAAGACCGTTTTCTGTCGAGATGCCGCACTCCTTAAGCTTATCCTCCCAGTCATCAGACATCGGACCATATGACGCACTGCCCTTTTTCTTCGGCGAATACTCAAGGACGATATCACCTTCCGCGCCCGAATCCGTGCCGTTCCCCTCCGGCCCGCCGATCACAGTCGACGAAGGAAGGAATCTTATGAGCATATCTCCCAGTCTGTTTGTTTCGATAGGCTTGGAGAGATATTCATCAAAACCCGCATCCAGATACATCTTTCGCGCATCCTTGATCGCATTGGCAGTCAGGGCTATAACGGCTGTCCCGTCACCTTTAAGTCCTTCTCTCTTCATGACCTCAAGGACTTCCATCCCATCCGGTTCGGGCATCATGTGGTCAAGGAGCACCAGTTGATACTTTTTCCTTCTTATCATATCCAGTGCCTCTGTTCCCGAATCGGCGAGGTCGGGTATTATCCCGAATATCTCAAGGAGGCTCTTTGCCACGGTAAGATTGAGCTCATAATCGTCAACCACCAGCACGCTTGCACCGGAAAACAGCGGAAGCAGTCCGTCATCACCGTCACTGCCGGGGGCCGCATAAGTGACGGCGTCATGTCCGACAGGCGCCTCATTGATGATCTTCTGCTGCAGTCTGAACGAGAATACGGATCCCTTTCCATACTCGCTCTTTACCTTGATGCGGCTGTTCATCATTTTGAGGAGCCGGCCCACTATCGCGATTCCCAGTCCCGCTCCTGCAATATTCCTGTTCTGCTGTCCGTCTATCCTGTTGAACGCTGTACCAAGCTTTTCAATATCCTCATCTCGCATGCCGATTCCCGTATCAGCGACGGATATATCAAGAAAGACAACATCGTCATCCCGTCCTGCCTCCCTGATACAAAGGGTGATCACACCCTCTCTGGTATATTTAACGGCATTTGACAAAAGGTTCTCCACAACCTGAATGATGTGTTCATCGTCACCGAAAAGGGTGCGCGGCAGGCCGTCATCGATCTCGGCTGTGTACTTCAGATGCTTTAGTCTAGCGCGCTCGGATACATAATCGTTCAGGCTTCTTATCATCTGCGAAGTGTCATACTCCCTGCAGCTTATCCTCAGTTCGCCCTTCTCAATATTCGCAAAGTCGAGCAGCTCACCCACCATACCGAGAAGCACCTTCTCCTCCTTCTGGATGTTTCCTGCGTACTCTCTTGTCGCCTTCTCGCCGGTCTCCCTGAGTATCATCTCGTTCATGCCCATTATCACGTTTATCGGTGTGCGCAGCTCGTGGGACATGTGTGCAAGAAACTCGCTCTTTGCTTTATCGGCAGCATTGGCAAGCTCTATCTGCTCTCTGATCGACGTTGACATGCTTTGAAGAGTCCGGGAGAGTTTACCGACTTCGTCGTTGCTTTCGATCAGGATCTCCTCGCTAAAATCCCCCTCCTCGTACTTCTTTGCCACACGTATCATCTTGTTGAGCGGTTCGGTAG